>NZ_JANQCV010000008.1:0-84582 GCF_024723515.1 Campylobacter sp. W0066.2
GGCAAATGATCAAGCTCCAGGTGTTACTACGCTTAAAGGTGCAATGGCTGTTATGGATATAGTTGAAACTGCTACAGCAAATCTTGATGCTATCAGAGCTGACATTGGTGCGGTGCAAAATCAAATTACTGCAACACTTAATAACATCAGCGTAACTCAAGTAAATATCAAATCAGCTGAATCAAACATCAGAGATGTAGACTTTGCAGCAGAAAGTGCAAACTTTTCTAAGTATAACATCTTAGCTCAAAGTGGCTCTTATGCTATGAGTCAGGCTAATGCTGTACAACAAAATGTTCTAAAACTTTTACAATAAATCCAAAGTGGGTTTTTTACCCACTTTATATTAAATTTCTTTTTTCTAAGATATCTTGCAAAGGCATGATAGCTATCTTCAAAGCTTTTTCTTGAATCAAGGTTAATTCTGCAATGTCTTCAAGCCAAGTTTTATGTGCTAGTATCCAAGCTGTAAGTTTGTTTTGTTTATCACTTTCATTATGTATAGGAGTAACATAAATTTGAGAAATAGTACTTTCTAAGTGGAACAAAGAAGGAGAGATAACTTCTCTTAAAAAAATATATTTTTGACTTTCTAGTGTTGCTTTGAGAGTGTCTATTTGAGCACTTAATTCTTGAGGAGTGTAGCGGATTTTACTTTGATTATTAAGTGCTTTGTGTATTCTTTTACACTCTTTAAAAAATTTATTACTTGCTTTGATGTGTTGTTTGATTTTTTTATAAGCTTGTAACATAAGTTCATTACTATCTTTGCGTTTTGGTTTTTGAACTTTTGGAAAAGGTTTTTTGATTTCATTAGTAAGTAAATTTTTGCAAAGTTCTTTAAAAGGTTTTTCTATGGTTCCTTCTATTCTAGCTCCACCCTCTGTAGCATTATAAATTTTTACTTTTGTTTGTTTGTGGAATAAATTTTCAAAAATTTGTTTAAAAATAAGCCATATTTCAGAGCTTTGCACATAGCCTTTTCCACCATATGCTAGGGTTTCATATTTACCATGATCGCGTTCAAAATCTCCTTCATGATAACTTTCATGTAAAAAGCCATCGCTGTGTGTTTTGCCATTATTAGCATAGGCTAAGTCTTGTCCTATTAAAATGATATTTTCATGCCCTAATGATTGAGCTAACTCATAATTTAAATGAGCAACACTCATCCCTCCACTAACATAACCAAAATCATGCAACCCTAAAGAATAGGCAAACGCATAGGCTCTAGAAACTAAAACATATTTTCTTTTATTTTTTTCTAAAAAATTAATACTATCTTGATAGACTAAAGAAGCTAAAATAAAAGTTATATCTTTATCAAAATCACCAAAATTATTATCAAAACATTTAGCTACTATATCATCTCTTTCAAGCATACAAACATAATCAGGTTTTATACCTGCTTTTGCTAAGATAGGATAAGCACTATCAGCACAAAAGATAGTTGCTTTATTTGCATATTTTTTAAGTAAAGGAAGTTGTTTTTGTAGTGATGGTCCTGTAGCTACTAATATGGCATTTTTGCTTTTACGACTTCTTTTTTGTTTTAACTCTTTAAAGCTTGGGTGTGTTAGCATTTTGGGTAAGTTTAAAACAAATTGCTCCACTCCTTGCATAGCATCTACTGGGTCATTTCCTTTTCGTAAGGCTATATTTTTGATTACTTTGGAATTTAAGGTGTTGATGTATTGAATTTCTTTTTTTTGATCTTCGTAAAAATATGAGTGAATATGCAAATCATAAGTTCTTAAAAATAAACCTAGTAAACTACAAATTAAATCCGCTTTAACATAGTTTAATTCTTTAGTATGAACGACAATCAATCTTCCTTCTAAAAGCTCTTTAGAAAAATCAATCATATTAAAGACTAAAAATATAAGCTCTATGTCTTTTTCATAAACAATAACCCTTTCATGTGTTTTATTAGTCAATAAATTTTTATAAAAAATTCCATTACCTAAACCATAAAAAAATAACACAGGGTATCTTAGGTATTTTTTATTAAAAATTTCTATTTGCTCTTGTAATTCTTTTAGTGGATTTTTATATATATTTTTCAAATTTTTATAACAAATATTGCAGTTTAAAGGATCTTTATCAAAAACATAAATATAATCTTTTGCTTCTTTGATTTTACCTAATTTTCTTTTTAAGCTCTGGTGTTCACTTCCTTTTAAAGCTTTGATATTTTTTTTAAAAATTTCTGTTTTCATATTACCCTTTCACTTAAAGAAAATCGTCATTTTTTCAAATAAAAATAGCGTAGTGTTTTGCTTAAAAAATAAAAAAATAAATATGTTGGTTATTTATTATCAAGATTTTCCTTAATAGTCTCATTGTATTTTTCTAGGTATAAAATGATTTCCTCAAAAAAGTCAATTTGCTGAGCTAAGAAAAATTCTAAATCTTTAACTTTCGTAACTTTGTATTTTAAAACCTCACATTCGTTTTGAAAACACCTGGCTTGCACAATATCTGAAAAAAAATCACTTTTTGGTAGCTTTAATCTCAGTTTTTCTAATTTTTCCAAGTTTTTTTCTTTAATAGCTTTTTTGCATTCATTAATAAATATTTCGCATTGTTTTGTTTGTTTGATAAGTTTTTCTTTACATTGTTTGATTTTTTTTTGTGGATTTTTTGGTTTTGTTAAAGCGATGTTTTTGTCAATTTTTTCTTTTAGCATTTCTTCACAAACTTCTTTAAAAGGCTTTTCTATGGTTCCTTCTATCCTAGCTCCACCTTCTGTAGCATTGTATGTTTTTATATTTAGGATATTTTTTACAAGAGCAATATCTTTTTCAAAACTTTTTAAAAACAAATACCAAGTGAGTTGTGTTTTAACCTTTCCGTTGCCACCATAAGCAGTTATTTCCTTATAGACTACTTCCTCATCTCCTTGATCACCATATAGATGCTCTTTTGGGTGTGATTTGCCATCATCACTATAGGCTAGATCTTGTCCTATTAAAATGATATTTTCAAATCTTAAAGCACCAGCAAGTTCATAAGCCATATTGGCAACACTCATAGCATTTCCTAAAAAGCCATACTCATTTAAGCCAAGCTTGCTTTCAAAAAATAAAGGTCTTAAAACAAGTATATAATTTCTATTATTTTTTTCTAAATACTCTATGGTTTTAGGATGAGTTAAAGAAGCAATTATGAATAATATATCTTTATCAAAATCTCCAAAATCATTATTAAAAAATTCACTTGTAAAGTCTACTCTTTCTAGCGAAAAAACATAATCAGGTTTGATTCCTTCTTTTGCTAAAATCGCATAAGAGCTATCAGCACTAAAAATAACAGCATTTTCTTGGTATTTTTTTAAAAGAGGAAGTTGTTTGATTAAAGAAGGGCCTGTTGAAACTATTATAGCGTTTTTTGCCTTTGCTTTTCTGTCTTTTATTAGACTTTTAAAAGGGGTGTGGGTGATGATTTTTTCCAGGTTTATAACATTATGTTTTATTCCTATTAAAGCATCTTTTGGGTCATTTCCTCGAGTGAGCATGAGTGTTTTGATTATATTTAGTAAAGTTTGCATTATATTTTGGGCGTTAGATGAGTAAAAATTGGTGTAAAATTCATTATAAAAATGAAAGTTAAAAATTTTTAATGTATGTTTGATGTTTGGATAATTAAATAAAACTTTGATTTGAGCGGTGTTAATATTTGGTGTAAAAAATAAAATCAATTTTTCCTTTCTTAAAAATGCAGAAAAATCAATCATATGAAAGGCTAAATATAAAATTTCTAATTCATCTTCAAAGATTACGATGTGCTTTAAGTGTTGATTTTTTAAAAGTTCTAAGAAAAATTTTCCATCACCAAAGCCATAAAAAAACAATACTGGATATAGCTCAAATTTTTCAAAATCAAAAGAATGATTTTCGTCTAAAAGTGTTTGATTGTGTGTATCAAAAATTTTATTTTCTATAAGTTGAAACCGTTGAGTGTTAGTTAATTTTCTTAATTCATAAGCTAATATTTGATCAACTTCAAAAAGAGCTTGAGTGTTTTTTAAAAATAATTCTTTATTCATTAATATCCATTTTTATTTTAATTATAACAAAATTATATTGAATGTACTTTATATTAATCAACAGCTTTGTAGTTTTGTTGCTTTTATTTTATTTACATATTTTTCAAAGTTATTTTTGATCAGAAAATTTTCTAAATTTAATATATTTGTTTCTAAGGTTATTTTTAATGCAATAATATGTTCGTTAATAATTTCAATAAAAGATAAGTATTCTTTAATCCAAAGAAGCATTTTGTTAAAATTATCTTCTTGTGTTTTAGGGTTAAGCACTTGAATTCTTGCTAAATTAAGCTCAAATTGAACACTAATAGCGCTTGTTAGCTCTTTTAAAATATCTACTTTGATAAGTTTTATTTTATAATTTTCTATTTCTTGTATTAAACTAATAAAATTTTTTTCATCACTCATTAAAAAACAAATACGATTGAGTATGTATAAATTTTCTTTGTGTAAAAATTCACAAAGTTTAATGGCTTGTTGTGTTTTATAAAATGATTTAAGCATGAGTTCGTTTTTTTTATTCTGGCCGATTTTGTCAAGTTGTATGAATGATTTTGGCGTAGTGTTTTCAAATAAAGTTTTGCAAAGCTCTTTAAAAGGTTTTTCTATGGTTCCTTCTATCCTGGCTCCACCTTCAGTGGCATTATAGGTTTGGATATTTTGTTTTTTATTATCAGCAATAGCTTCTTCTAAATAATGCTTAAATACCATCCATATTTCGTGTGTTTTAACCATGTTTTGTCCGCCATAGCCTAGGGTTTGAATACGATCATAATGACTTTCGCAGTCTGCCTTATAATGATAATCTTGAGGATGTGAAAATCCATCATCACTATAAGCTAGATCTTGTCCTATTAAAATGATATTTTTGTGTTGTAAGCAAGATGCTATGAAATATAAGCCATATTTGCCACGCTTGGAGTATTTATTAAGCTACCCAGGTCTTTTAAATGAAAAAGTTTACTAAAATCACCTATTTTTTGTATAAAAATAAAATCCCTATTGTTTTCTTTTAAATATTTAGGGGTGTTTTTATATACAATTTCAGTTAAGATGAATAATATATCTTTATCAAAATATCCAAAATCATTATTAAAAAATTCACTTGTTTTTTCTATTCTCTCTAAAGATAAAACATAATCAGGTTTTATATTATGTTTTGCTAGTATAGGATAAGCACTATCAGCGCAAAAGATAGTTGCTTTATTTGCATATTTTTTAAGCAGAGGGAGTTGTTTGATTAAAGAAGGACCCGTTGAAACTATAATAGCGTTTTGGTAGGTATTTTTTCGTTTTGATAATAATTCTTTAAAAGAATGATTTAAAAAAAGATCTGGTAGGTTATAAATAAAATTTTCTATACCTTTTAAAGCATCTTTTGAAGAATTGCCAAATTTTAAAATAGATTTTTTTATATAAGTTTGCATAGTTTCGTTTGTTTTTAAAATGTCATTGTGAAATTTTTCATAATAATCACAATGGATATCTAAAAAATAAGTTCTTAAGAAATTAAAAAACGGCGAGCTATTGCATAAAATTTGAAAATGTGTATAGTTTATATTGTTTATATCTAAAATAATTAGTCGACAGTCTTTTAACTCTTTACTAAAATCTAAAAGATGAAAACTCAGATAAATAAATTCTATTTCTTTTTCAAAAATAACAATTTTTTGTCTATTTTTGTTTTGCAAGAGAATTTTATACAAAATTCCGTTGCCAAAACCAAAAAAATATAATATTGGATATAATAAATATCTATCATTGTATAGATTTATTTTTTCGTTTAACTCATCAAGTGTATTATTATATAACGCTTGTTCTCTTTTATGATGAATAAAATTAATATCTAAAGGATCAGATCCTTGTTTTATTTTAAAATTATTTTGCTTGAAATTTGTTAGTTTTTCTTTTAAATCTTTATTATTTAGAGCTTTTAAATTTTTATTAAAAATATTTTCTTGCATAATTACTCCAAAAAATCTTCTTTTTTTAACGCTTGTCCAAATTCTATATCATAACTTGCTTTTTTGCCAAGTATGATAGGTAAAAATTTAGGATGTAAGCCTAGGCTTGGTCTTATGCTTTTTACATTATCTTGTGTAAAAATTTCACCTTTTTTTATATCTTTACTCGCATATAAGCTTCTTGCAAAATGACGATTTTTTAAGGTTTTATCATCTATTGTTAAGCTAGATTTGCCTAATGCTTGTTTGCTCAAGCGTACCATGGAACACATTTGCTTAAATTCGTCAAAATCAAGACTAAATTTAGCATCAGCACTATTTAAGCTTTTATCTAATATAAAATGTTTTTCTATGACTTTTGCTCCAAGAGCTACTGCTAAAGTAGGTGCTAAAAAACCTTCACTATGATCGCTTAAGCCTACTATGGTTTTAAATTTTTCTTGTAAAGTTTTGATGGCGTTTAGATTTAAATCACAAATTTGTGAAGGATAAGCCGAAGTGCATTTAAGCAAAATTAGATTTGGGTTGTTTTCTTCTTGGAAAATTTTAACAACCATTTCAAGCTCTTCTTCATAAGCTATACCCGTAGAAACCAAAGTAGGTTTGTTTTCTTTTGCCACATAATGCACAAAATCATAATCATTTACCTCAAAAGAAGCGATTTTATAAGCTGGGGGATTAAATTGTTTTAAAAAATTCACATCCTTTTTAGAGAAAGGACTAGAAAAGCAGATTAGTCCTTCATTTTTGGCACATTCAAAAAGTTTTTCATGCCACTCATAAGGCGTTTTAGCCTCTTCGTATAATTCGTATAGTTTGCGTCCATGCCACAAACCACCTTCGATAATAAAATCTTTTTTGTTTGAATTTAGTGTTAGACTATCTGGAGTGTAGGTTTGAATTTTTATAGCATCAGCCCCTGCTTTTTTAGCTGCTTGTATGGTTTTTAAAGCCACTTCAAGGCTGTTTGCATGGTTGGCTGAAAGCTCGGCAATGATAAAAACTTTTTCATCTAAATTAAAATTTTCTATAAACATTAAAAGCCTTTTAGCAAATCAAAATTATAGTATTTTATATTTTAATTATTAATTATGATTAAAGGTTTATTTAGTAAAATAAATTTATTATAAGTTTATTAAGGAAAAGCTATGACTAAAACACTTGAGTATTCGATTTATCATTTTTTTGAGCATATTCTAAAATTAAAAATTTCACAAAAAAGCGTGATTAGAGGCGAACTTTATGGGGCTTCTATACCTTTGTATTTTAAAGATGAGGAATATAGTTTTTATTTGTTTTTTCAAAAACAAGCTTTAAATGAAATTGCACAATTTTTATTGCATGAAGAATTAAAAGAAGACGGATTGGCAGATTTAGTTAAAGAAGTGGCTAATCAAATCATAGGCTATGCTAAAAAGCTACTTAATGATACTAATGGAAAAGATGAGTATCATTTAGGTGTTCCTGAGTATTTAGGGCGTATTGATGGATTTTCAAAAATTAAACTCAAAGAAAAATTTACTTATGAAGTAAAAAATGCTTCCTTTAGAATAGGTTATAAAAAAATATGATAGAAGATCATTTAGGATTATTACAATCTTATGAAGATATTTTAGATATTAGTGTTGATTTTGTTAGTGAGCTTGGCACGACTAATATGAGTGTGAGAGAACTCTTAAAGCTAGAAGTTGGTTCTGTGATAGATCTTGAAAAGCCAGCAGGCGAAAGTGTGGAGCTTTACTTGAATAAAAGAATTTTTGGTAAAGGTGAGGTGATGGTGTATGAAAAAAACCTTGCCATAAGAATTAATGAGATTTTAGATTCTAAATCAGTATTGCAGTATTTTAAAAAAGAATTGCAATGAAATTTATTTGGATTTTACTACTTGCTTTGCCTCTTTTTGGGGCAAAAATTCTTGATTATAATATCTATCCTAGAGAAGATAGGGTGGATATTACTTTTTCATTTGATATTCCTTATAAAGAAGGCATTAGTCAAAAGAGAAAAGGCGATATTATTATCTTTACACTAAATGCTCAAAGTATTAAAGAAGAAGATAAGACGTTAAATTCTAGCATTATTAAAAAAATAAAAATTTTTTCAGAAGGTAAAAAAACTTTTATAGCCTTAAGTGTTGGCGATAAGATACAAATTAATGCAGATACGATTGGTGAGTATGGATTAAGACTACGCGCTCAAAAAGAAGGTATGAATTTAGCAACTAAAAATAGCTTAGAAGAAAAAAATGAGGAGATAAAAATGCAAGAGTATGATTTTACAAATTATATTTTAGTTGTAAGTGTTTTGATACTTTTGCTTGTTGGACTTTGGTTTTTAAAAATGTATTTAAGGCAAAAACATCCTTTAGATAGAAATTTTACTTTGATTTTTCAAAGACCGCTTGATAGACATAACCAACTTGTAGTCTTTGAGTATGGCTTAAAACGCTATACTATGATCATAGGAAATTCTAATGTGGTATTAGAAACAAGTGAAGCTATGATGAAAAACGAGGAACAAAACATAACATCCCAAAAACCAAAAGAAAAAGACTTTGATTCTTATTTTGAAGAAAATAAACAAAGATTGCAAAATTTACTTTTAAAACAAAATGCTTAATTAGATTGATTAAAAGCTAAAACAATAAGTTTTGGCTTTGAAATTTTTTTGATTTCTTCTCTTGAAAAATAAATTTGTTTTTTTGTTGAATAAATATATAAGGTATGATTTTTTAATGTAAAATCAAGATTTTCATCACTATCTTTGGCAAGTTTTTTTGCTAGTGCTAGAATAAAATTAAGCCAAGCTAATATATGGTTATTTGGTAATAATTCTTTAACATGTTCTATGGCAAGGGGGTTTATTTTTTTACCATTGGCTTTTAAAAGAGTTACAATAAGCAAAATTTTTTTGTGTGAAAAGCCAAAGTTTAAGCCACTCATTGCCATATAGGCGCTATGTTCATTAGCAAAATAAAAATTAATTTTTTCACCTATATGGGCTAATTTAGCAGCGCTTAAAAGATCTTTTTTAAAATCTGAACTTATTTTGTGAAGAGGTGAAAGCACATCAAATAATTTACTTGCAAAATAAGCACTTTTATCTTTATAATCAACACCAAAGCGATCTTGTAAGGATTTTAAACTTGGGTTGAAATTTGGCGGAAATTTGGCATTAAATTGCGAAAAGTCATTAGTGTCGTTTTTTATTTTGGCGTATTTTTGAAAAAGATTAGATAAAAACACGCCTTCTCTGACACCTACTGCAGAAGTGATGATATTTTTAGCTTTGAGTTTTTTAGCTAAGGCTAAAAATATAACACAACCTTCTTTTATAGTATCAAAGCGATCTTTTTTGATATCAAAATCTGTTAAATTTTTTGCATTTTGAATTTTTTCTATATAATTTTTTTCTTTTTCAAAGCTGTAGCTGAAATTATGGATTATTTTTAAAGGATAGGAATTTTTTTTCATTATAGAATTTGACAATGCTCTTAAGCTTCCACCTATGGCAATAATATTTTCACCTTGAAAATGTTTTGGAACTTGCATTAGAGCTTCTTGTATGAATTGATCTAGAGCGTTTAATCTTTTAGTATCATAAAAAATCTCTTTTAATCTTACAGTTCCTAGATCAAGCGAAATGCAATCTATAATTCTACCTTCTTTAATCAAGCAAAGCTCGGTTGATCCTCCACCTATGTCTATGGTGGTGGCATTTTGAATATTTGATAGTAAATTTAACGCAGCAAGACCACCTAAAAATGATTCTGTTTTACCATTAATGCATTTTATATTTAAACCCACATTTTTTGCTATTCTGGCAATAAAGTCTTTTGCATTAGGCGCATCTCTTAGTGCAGAAGTTCCAACAGCAATAATTTTTCTACATTTTTCTTTTATAGCTTTTTCTTTAAAGTAAGCCAAAGCTTTCTCAGCCTTAAGCATGGCTTCTTCTTGGAGGATTTTGTTGTTATTATAAGCATTTTCTCCAAGTCTTACTTTCTTTTTGTGTTCACTACAAATGAAAAAACCATATCTTGAGGTTCTTTCAAAAACAACCATACGAACGGAGTTAGAACCAAGATCAATTACTGCTGTTTTTTTAGCCATTAAATATCTTTACTTTTATGTTTTAAGCGAAGCTCATCAATACTTTCTACATTATCAGGATCAGGTATGATACAATCTACTGGACAGGCCACTATACAGGCTGGTTCTGAAAATTCATTCACACATTCAGTACATAAATCAGGATCTATGACATAGATTGGATCATTATCATAAATTGCTTCATCTGGGCATTCTTCTCTGCATGCATCACAGGATATACATTCTCTAGTGATTAAAAGTGACATACTTTTCCTTTTATTGATAATAAAGCAAACTTATACTATATAAAAACTTATAGCTAATTTAAAAAGAGATAAAAATATTTAATTTTTAGAATGATCAAATCATTCTAAAAATTTTTTAGTTAGTTTTTTTAGGAAAACAAAAGCGATATCCTCTGCGGCGCACAGTTTCTATAGTGGAAATATTAAGAGGTTTATCCATTTTTTGTCTTATTTGATTGATTGCAACTTCTATAACATTTGGAGTTACAAGTTCAGGTTCTTCCCAAATAGCATCTAAAAGTTGTTCTTTTGATACGATTTGATCAGAGTGTCTAGCAAGGTGAGTTAAAACTTCAAAAGGCTTTCCTTTTAACTCTATGTCTTTTCCTTGATAAGTGATTTTTTCTTCATCAGGATCAATCACTAAATCATCAATCTTAATCACATTTGTCCCGCCAAATCTAAGTCTAGCTTCGATTCTTGCCATTAAAATTTCAAAATCCAAAGGTTTTTTTATATAATCATCTGCTCCAGCTTTTAAAGCTTTGATTTCATTTTCTTTATCTGCTTTTGTACACATTGTTACTATAGCAGTTCTTGGAGATTTTTGTTTGATAGCATTGATCAAATCGCTTGCATCATTATTGCCTATAGTCCAATTTGATAATACTAAATCATAATGTCTAATACCTATAAAATACTCAGCGTCTTTAAAATTTTCTGAAGTGTCGCTTTGATAGCCAAACTCATTTAAAGTGTTTGATAAAGTTTTATTAAGCGATGCTTCATCTTCTACAACTAAAATACGCATTTTATTCCTTTGAAGATAGTTTTAGTGCAAAAGTATAACACAAATTAAGCAAATGTTCAAAATTCTTTAAAAAATTTTTAATATTTTTTGCTTAAACTAGCTCCAACGCACGCATTTTTTATGATATCGGGCTTATAACAAGTAATATTTATAAATTGAAGTTTTTTATGATGTTTTTTGATATCTTTGCATATATATTTTAAAGATTTTTCTATAGTTTTAAATTTTTTCTTTTTATAGATTTTTTCTATTCTAGTGCATAATTTTGCATAATCTAAAAATTTCTTACTTTTAGCTTCTAATTCTATTAGGACTTTTTGCTCTTGAATTCTTTCAAAATCCAAAAGCCCTATAATGCATTTAAATTCTAAGCTAACTTTTATATGACTTTGCATTCTTGTTTTCCAATAAGCCTTAAAATATTTGGTATGTGTTTATAAACTACTATAAAAGCGATGATAAATATCGGCGCATGGGTATTAATCACAGGCATATCATAATGAAATATAAAAGAAGTTGCAATTAAAACAATTAAAGCTCCAAGTGAGGCTAAGCTTGAAATTTTAAATACCTTACCTATAATAAACCAAGCCAAAAGTGCACATATAATCTCAAAAGGTAAAAATACTGCTAAAACCCCAGCTCCAGTAGCTACTCCTTTGCCACCTTCAAATTTTAAATAAGGAGAAAAACAATGGCCAAATACTGCTAAAACCGCCATAGTCCATAAGATATTTTCATCATAGCCTAAAATTTTTGCTACTAATATAGGTGCAATTCCTTTAAGTGCATCTAAGACAATTGTTGCAACAGCAAGTGTTTTGGCAAGCTTAGGATCGCTTTCTTTTACTACTCTTAAAACATTGGTAGCACCTATGCTTTTACTGCCTGCATTTTTGATATTTGTTTTGGCAAAAATTTGAGCTAGTAAAAGACCAAAAGGTATAGCACCTATAAGATAAGCTAAAAGATAAATTATTAAATTTTCCATTTACTTTCTATCCTAATTCTATAAAGATTTATAATAATGATAGCAAAAAACTCTGAAATAAATATTTAAGAGATATTTTATCCTATAATAATTTTTATTTTTAAATAGAAATTTTTTATTTTATTTAAAGAAAATTATAGATATATTTTCAATAAGTTTATTTTAAATAGGATTTATTTTATCTTATTTAGGAGTGAATAATGAAAAAAATTTCATTATTAGTTGCATCAACTGCTTTTGCTAACGATAAAGCTTTTCTTGATGAAGCAAAAGCAGCAGGTTTAGCACCTTTGCCAAAGGATCAAGCAGGCGTTGAAAAACTATTAAAAGAAATGGGCGTTAAAGCTAGCAAGTTTTCTAAAGAAAAAGCTAATCTTGGTAAAAAGCTGTATTTTGAACCAAGACTTTCTAAAAGTGGTTTGATTTCTTGTAATACCTGTCATAATTTAGGTATGGGTGGTGCTGATGGTATAGCACAGCTGTAGGACACAAATGGACTGCTAATCCTCATTATTTAAATTCGCCAACAGTTTATAACTCTGTTTTAAATTCAACTCAATTTTGGGATGGTAGAGCAGGTACTTTAGCAGATCAAGCAAAAGGACCAATTAAAGCAGAGCCTGAAATGGTAACTCCTGCTAAATTAGCAGTAGAAAAAATTTCTTCTATGCCAGAATATGTTAAAGAATTTAAAAAAATATATGGTAATTGGGGTAACTTTTGATAATATAGCAGATGCTATTGCTACATTTGAAAGAACACTTTTAACTCCATCTAAATTTGATAAATTCTTAGAAGGTGATACAAAAGCTTTAAGTAAAAAAGAAAAAGAAGGTTTAAAAACTTTCATCGATAAAGGCTGTACAGCTTGTCATACAGGAGTAAATTTAGGTGGTAGCATGCAAGCTTTCCAAGTGGCAGCTAAATATAAATTTGCAAATGTAGGTGATTTTAAAGGTGATGCAAATGGTTTAGTTAAAACTCCAACTTTAAGAAATATTGCCGAAACAGCTCTATACTTCCATAATGGCGCTATTTGTTCTTTACAAGATGCGATTAAAGAAATGGGTAGTGTACAACTTGGCATAGAAATTTCTGACAAAGAGGCAGCTTCTATAGAAACTTTCTTACATGCTCTAACAGGTAAAAAACCAAGCATTACTTATCCTCAACTTCCAAAAGCTACTGAAAAAACTTCAAAACCAGAGCTTTAGTTTAAATCTTAAGACGCTTTTTTGCGTCTTAAGCTTACTTTATATAAAATCAAGATATAATTACCGCTTTTAACCACTAAAGCTTTCTAAATTTATGTTTATACATAATGCTTTATGGTGCTACCAAAATATTTTAAGAAAGGATAGCTGTATGTATGCTATTATAAAACACAGTGGAAAACAATACAGAGTAAGCCAAGGTGATGAGCTTAAACTAGATCGTTTTGAAGCTGAAGCAAAATCAAGCGTAGAAGTAAGTGAGGTTCTTGCTGTATGCGATAAAGAATTAAAGGTAGGTGCGCCGTTTGTTGCGGGTGCAAAAGTTGTTTTAGAAGTGATTGCTCATGGAAAAGACAAAAAAGTTGTGATTTATAAAAAAAGACGCAGAAAAGACTCAAAATTAAAACGCGGTTTTAGAAGACAATTTACTCGCGTTAGAGTAGTAGATATTAAAGCTTAAGGAGTAAAGAATGGCACACAAGAAAGGTCAAGGTTCAACTCAGAATAATCGTGATTCTATAGGTCGTCGTCTAGGTGTTAAAAAATTTGGTGGAGAATTTGTTCGCGCTGGTAATATCATCATTCGCCAAAGAGGAACAGCAACTCATGCAGGTAATAACGTAGGCATGGGAAAAGATCATACAATTTTTGCTTTAATTGATGGTTTTGTAAAATTTGAAAGAAAAGATAAAAATAGAAAAAAAGTTTCTGTTTATCCTGCATAATTTAAAGGCTACTTTGTAGCCTTTTTCTTCTTTTTAGTCTTAATATATTAAAAAAAATATAATATCATTTTAAAAATTTATACTTTGGTGATTGTATGTTTATAGATAATGTAAAATTAGTTTTAAGTTCGGGTAATGGTGGTAAAGGTGCTGTAAGTTTTCGCCGTGAAAAACACGTTCCACTTGGTGGGCCTGATGGTGGTGATGGTGGAAATGGTGGCGATGTGTATTTTATATGTGATAACAATACCCATACCCTAGCGCATTTTAAAGGCAAAAAAGAACTTAAAGCACAAAATGGCCAACCGGGTTTAGGTCGTAATAAAAATGGTAAAAGAGGGGAGAGTTTAGAGTTGATTGTTCCTCAAGGCACTCAAGTAATTGACGCACAAAGTGGAGAGGTTTTGCTTGATATGCTAGTAGAAGGCCAAAAAGAACTCTTTTTAAAAGGCGGTAAAGGTGGTCTTGGTAATACTCACTTTAAAAACTCTACTAATCAACGCCCAGATTATGCCCAACCAGGTGTGGCAGGAAAAACCTTAAGTGTGCGTTTAGAGCTAAAACTCATAGCAGATGTTGGGCTTGTAGGCTTTCCAAATGTAGGAAAATCCACTCTTATAAGCGTAGTATCTAATGCAAGACCTGAAATAGCTAATTATGAATTTACTACACTAACTCCAAAACTTGGTATGGTTGAAGTAGATGATTATAATTCTTTTGTAATGGCAGATATCCCAGGTATTATAGAAGGTGCAAGCGATGGTAGGGGTTTGGGACTTGAGTTTTTAAGACACATAGAAAGAACTTCTTTTTTGCTTTTTGTGCTTGATCCATTAAGAGAAATGAGTTTAAAAGAGCAATTTTGTATTTTAAGAAAAGAATTAGAAAAATTTTCAAGCAAGCTTTATGCAAGAAATTTTGGCTTAATGCTTTCAAAAAGTGATAGTGTAAATTTAGGCGAAGAATTTGCACAAAAAATGGAAGATGATTATAATGAGTTAAAAGCTTATTTACAAAGTCAAAATAATCCACAAAGTTTTTTTATTAAAGTATCAAGCCTTGAAAAAACTGGACTTAAAGAGCTTAAATTTATGCTTTTAGAAGAAGTTAAAAAAATTAGAAATCAAAATAATCTTTGATGAGTGAAAATTTAACTATAGATTTTATCCAAGAATATATCAAGTCCAATTTTAAAGGTTTGGTATATAAATTTACCTATAAAGAACATAGCTTTTTTTATAATCCTGATAAGGTTTTAAAAAACGGAGTTTATTTTTGTACTATTAAAGAAAATGATGGCATAAATGATAAAGCTTCAAATTTAAATAGAGAAGGTGTGTTTCGTCTAAGTTGCTCTCTTTATGATCAAGATTATCAAAATCTTTTTGATCAAAAACATAAAAAAGCTTTAAAGGGTGAGATTGTTAGTTTAAATTATGATTTTTCTATGCTTGATCTTATCATGCCTCATCCAATTTATGCTTATATGGGATATATTTGTATTAACAATCCTTCAAGAAAAAATTTTGAAATTTTTAAAGATTATCTTGAGCTTTCATATCAAAAAGCTATAAAAACTTATCAAAAAAGGATAGTGGCACTATGAAAAATATCATTTTTATGGGAACTCCCTCTTATGCAACATGTATTTTAAAAGAGCTTGTTGATAAAGGGTTTAATGTCCAAGCTTTATTTACCCAGCCTGATAAACCTGTGGGAAGAAAGCAAATTTTAACTCCAAGTGATACTAAAAAATTTGTTTTAGAAAATAATTTAAATATAGAAATTTTCACTCCAAAAAGCTTAAAAGATGAAAACATAATCAATGAAATAAAAAGCTTAAAACCTGACTTTATAGTTGTTGCTGCTTATGGGAAGATTTTACCAAAAGAAATTTTAGATATCGCTCCTTGTATCAATTTACATGCTTCCTTGCTTCCTAAATATCGTGGGGCTTCGCCTATACAAAGTGCTATTTTAAATGGGGATAAAATGAGCGGGGTTTGTACTATGCTTATGGAAGAAGGGCTTGATAGTGGTGCAATCTTAGAAAGCATAGAATGTGATATAGAAGGTAAAAATTCAGCTGAGGTTTTTATCATGCTTTCAAATTTAGCAGCTAAACTTACTATTTCTACGCTTTTGAATTTTGAAAAAATTATCCCAAAAAAGCAAGATGAAAATTTAGTTACACATTGTAAAAAAATCAAAAAAGAAGATGGGTTGATTAATTTGGATAATGCAAGTGAAATCTATCAAAAATTTTTAGCTTTTACACCTTGGCCTGGAATTTTTTTAGAAAATGGTTTGAAATTTTTAGATATAGAATTAGTTGATAGTGAAAAAAATCAAAAATCAGGTGTGATTTTACAAGTAGAAAAGGAAAGCTTTATGCTTTCATGTACAAAAGGTATTTTAAGGATTAAAACTTTACAAGAAAGTGGAAAAAAAGCTTTAGATGCTAAGACTTATTTAAATGGAAAAAGGTTAAAGCTTGAAGATAGTTTATTTTGATGAACTTGAATCAACTCAAGTTTATTTAAGTGATAAAATTCGCAGTGGAGAGATTGCTAACAATACAGCCATTTGTGCTTTTATCCAAAGCGCTGGTATAGGTAGTAGGGATAATACTTGGCAAAGTAAGCAAGGAAATTTGCATGTATCTTTTTGCATAAAAACTCAAGAATTAGCACAAGATCTTCCTTTAGCTTCTGCTAGTATATATTTTGCATTTTTAATGAAAGAAGTATTGCAAAGACAAAATTCAAAAGTGTGGATTAAATGGCCTAATGATTTTTATATAGAAGATAAAAAAATAGGCGGATTGATGAGTTCTAAAATCAATGATTTTTTGGTTGTAGGAATGGGGATTAATCTTAAATATGCTCCATTTAATGCTGAAATTTTAGACATAGAAGTGGATATAACAAAACTTTTAAATGAGTATTTTTCTTATGTAGGTGAGAAAATTTTATGGAAGAATATTTTTAGCAAGTATATGCTAGAATTTGAAAAATCAAGAATTTTTTTTATACATAATGAAGGTAAGATTTTATCTTTAAAAGATGCTTTGTTGTATAAAGATGGTTCTATATTGTTAGATAATAAAAGGATATATAGTTTAAGATGAGTGAGATAATAACTATTGCAAATCAAAAAGGCGGGGTGGGTAAAACTACTACCGCTATTAATCTAGCGGCTTCTTTGGCAGTAGCTGAAAAAAAGGTTCTTTTGATAGATATTGATCCACAAGCTAATGCTACAACAGGACTTGGTTTTAATAGAAGTAATTATGAGTATAATATTTATCATGTTTTTATAGGTAGGAAAAAACTTTCTGAAATCATTTTAAAAACCGAGCTTCCGCAATTATACTTAGCTCCATCAAATATTTCTTTGGTTGGAATTGAACAAGAGGTAGTAAAAGAAAGCGGAGAATATAGAACAATTTTAAGAGAAAAAATCAAAGAAATTGCCAAAGATTATGATTTTATTATCATTGACTCACCCCCTGCACTTGGAAGCATTACGGTAAATGCTTTTGCAGCAAGCGATAGTGTTATCATCCCTATACAATGTGAGTTTTATGCACTTGAGGGTGTTGCGATGGTTTTAAACACTATTAAATTTGTAAAAAAAACTATCAATCCAAAACTAAAAATAAAAGGCTTTTTACCAACTATGTATAGCTCACAAAATAATCTTTCAAAAGATACTGTGGAAGATTTAAAGCAAAATTTCAAACAAAAGCTATTTAGAACAGGTGATAATGAAGATGATTTCATCATCATACCAAGAAATGTAAAACTTGCTGAAAGTCCAAGCTATGGAAAGCCTATTATACTTTATGATATAAAATCTCCGGGTTCGGTGGCATATCAAAATTTAGCACATTCTATATTAGGATAAAAAATGGCAAAAAAAAGTGCATTAGGAAGAGGTTTAAGTAGTATTTTGGCTGATATTGATGAGGTTTATGAAAAAGAATTAGGCTCTAATGAAGGTAGAATAGAAGAAATTGATATAGATTTAATTAGCCCAAACCCTTATCAACCAAGAAAAAATTTTGATACCCAAGCTTTAGAAGAACTTGCAGGTTCTATTAAAGAATATGGTTTGATTCAGCCTGTTGTGGTTTTTAAAAAAGATGAATTTGATTATATTTTAATAGCAGGTGAGAGAAGATTTAGAGCATGTAAGCTTTTAGAAAAAGAACAGATTAAAGCTGTAGTTTTAAATGTAGATGATATAAAATTACGTGAGCTTGCTTTAATAGAAAATATTCAAAGAGAAAATTTAAATCCTATAGAGCTAGCGCATTCTTATAAAGAGTTGTTAGAAATTCATGATATCACTCAAGAAAAATTAGCAGATCTTATCCATAAATCAAGACCTCAAATTGCTAATACCTTAAGACTTTTAAATTTAAATGAGCAAACGCAAAATTTTATTATAGAAGGTAAAATTTCACAAGGTCATGCAAAGGTTTTAGTGGGGCTTGAAAAAGAAGAAGAAAAAATGATAGTTGATACCATCATAGGACAAAAGCTCAATGTAAGAGATACAGAAAAGCTAATTAAAAATTTTAAAAATACAAATCAATTAGAAAAAAACACAACTTCAAACAAACAATATCAATCTATAATAAATTTAAAAGAAAAAATTGAATCTTTAGGCTTAAAAGTAAATGCAAAAGATTTAAAAATTACTATAAATTTTGAAAATGAAGATGAGGTTAGGGAATTTCTAAAGACATTAAATTAAATATGTTTTTAGGTATATTTTGCTATAATTTCGCGTTTTATTTAGATTTATTTAGGAGTATTAATGTTTAATGATGTACATTTTTCCATCATGATAGCCACTGGTGTCATTTTTTTGCTTATGATAGCGATTTTAAATTATATGCTCTATAAACCTTTGATTAAATTTATGGATTCTAGGGATTTAACTATAAAAAATGATGAAGAAAAAATGAAAAAAAATTCTGATGATGTTTCAAATGTAGAAAGTGAATTAGAAAAAATTCATATTCAAACAAGAGATGAAATCAATCAAATTAAATCAAAAGCAATAGAAGAAGCTAAAATAAAACAAGAAAAAGAATTATCAACAAGAAAAAGAGAATTAGAAGATCAAATGCTTGTTTTTCTTAAAAGTTTAAGAGAAAAAGAAAAAGAGTTAAAAGAAGAAATGCGTTTAAAAATGCCAGAATTTAAACAAAGCTTTAAAGATAGCTTGAGTAAAATTTAAGGAAGATAAATGTTGAAAAAAATTACATTATTATCGGTACTTCCTTTTTATGCTTTTGCAGCAGGTAATGGAAGTGGCGAATATGATATTATTCCAAGAGCGGTTAATTTTGTTTTATTTGTCGCTATTTTGTACTATTTTATTGCAACTCCTTTGAAAAATTTTTACAATGGTAGAATTGCAAAAATTGCTTCTAGAATGAATGAAATTCAAGAAAAACTTATTGCGAGTAAAAATCATAAATTAGAAATGATGAAAAAACTAGACTTAGCTAAACAAGAAGCAATCAATGCAGTAGCTCTTGCAAAAAAAGAGGCGGAAATTATCACAGATAAAATAGAAGCTGAAACAAAAATGGAAATTAAGGCTTTAGAAAAAACTTATGAAGAACATAAAGAATACGAAATAAGAAGAATGGAAAAAGAAGTTGTGCAAGCGGTTTTAGCAGAGATTTTTGAAGATCAAAATTTACAACTTCAGCAAAAAGAAATTCTAAATATCATGATGAAAAAGGTGTCTTGATGGAAAGTGTGATTGCAAAAACTTATGCAAAGGCGATATTAGAAAGAAATGATTTTGAATATTTTTATTCTAATTTATTAGAGTTAAGTTCAGCTTTTGCATCTAATAAATTTATAGATGTTTTAAATTCTTATGAGGTAAAACAAGGAAAAAAACTAGAATTTATACTTTCTTTATTAGATAATCCGAGTGATGCTTTTAAAAATTTTATAAATTTAATCGTAGATAATAAAAGGGAGATGTTAATCCCAGAAATCACTAAAGAATTAAGTGAACAAAAAGCATCAAAAGAAAATACATTTTTAGGACAAGTTTACTCAAAGGAAAAATTAAGCGCAGAAGAAATTAAAAATTTAGAGGAAAAACTTAGTCTTAAATTTAATGCAAAAATTAGATTAGATAGTAAAATAAGTGATAATGACAGTGTGAAAATTAGCTTAGACGGACTTGGGTATGAAATTTCATTTTCAATGCAAAGCTTAAAAGCTAAGATGAATGATTATATATTAAAAGCAATTTAAGGAGATTTGATGAAATTTAAAGCAGATGAAATTAGTTCTATTATAAAAGAAAGAATTGAAAAATTTGACTTTAATCTTGAAATAGAAGAAACTGGTAAAATTATTTCAGTTGCCGATGGTGTTGCTAAGGTATATGGCCTTAAAAATGTTATGGCTGGAGAGATGGTTGAATTTGAAAATGGCGAAAAAGGAATGGTTCTTAACCTTGAAGAATCAAGTGTTGGTATTGTTATCTTAGGTAAAGGACTTGGACTTAAAGAAGGAAGTTCTGTAAAAAGATTAAAAAAACTTTTAAAAGTTCCAGTTGGAGATGCGTTGATAGGGCGTGTTGTAAATGCTTTGGGTGAGCCAATTGATGCTAAAGGCGTAATTGAAGCGAGTGAATATCGTTTTGTAGAAGAAAAAGCAAAAGGTATTATGGCTAGAAAAAGCGTTCATGAGCCATTGCACACAGGTATTAAGGCGATTGATGCTTTAGTTCCAATCGGTAGAGGACAAAGAGAGTTAATCATCGGTGATAGACAAACAGGTAAAACAACTGTGGCAATTGATACAATTATTAGTCAAAAAGGTAAGGATGTTATTTGTATTTATGTTGCAATTGGTCAAAAACAAAGTACTGTAGCTCAAGTAGTTAAAAAGCTTGAAGAATATGGTGCAATGGATTATACTATAGTGGTGAATGCGGGTGCATCAGATCCTGCTGCGTTACAGTATCTTGCGCCATATGCTGGGGTAACTATGGGTGAATATTTTAGAGATAATTCAAGACATGCATTGATCGTTTATGATGATTTAAGTAAACATGCTGTTGCATACCGTGAAATGTCTTTGATTTTACGTCGTCCTCCAGGTCGTGAGGCTTATCCTGGTGATGTGTTCTATCTACATTCAAGATTGCTTGAAAGAGCAAGTAAGTTAAGCGATGAGCTTGGCGCGGGAAGCTTGACTGCGCTTCCTATTATTGAAACTCAAGCAGGGGATGTTTCAGCTTATATTCCAACCAATGTTATTTCAATTACAGATGGTCAAATTTTCTTAGAAACAGATTTATTTAACTCAGGTATTCGTCCTGCGATTAATGTTGGTTTATCTGTATCTCGTGTTGGTGGTGCTGCGCAAATTAAAGCAACAAAACAAGTTTCAGGTACATTAAGACTTGATTTAGCTCAGTATAGAGAATTGCAAGCTTTTGCGCAATTTGCAAGTGATTTGGATGAAGCTAGTAGAAAACAACTTGAGCGTGGACAAAGAATGGTTGAAGTTTTAAAGCAACCTCCATATTCTCCTCTTTCACCAGAAAATCAAGTTGTGATTATTTTTGCAGGCACTAAAGGTTATTTAGATGATGTTACAGTTTCGAAAATTGGAGAATTTGAAGCAGCTTTATATCCATTTATTGAGGCTAAGTATCCAGAAATTTTTGAGCAAATTAGAACTAAAAAAGCTTTAGATAAAGATTTAGAAGAAAAACTAGCTAAAGCATTGAGTGAGTTTAAAGCAAACCATATATAAGGTTTTTAAATGTCTAATTTAAAAGAAATTAAAAGAAAAATAAAAAGTGTTCACAATACACAAAAGACAACCAATGCGATGAAGCTTGTCTCTACTGCTAAATTAAGAAAAGCAGAAGAGGTAGCTAAAAAATCAAAGGTTTTTGCTCAAAAAATCGATGAAGTTTTATCAGAAATTGCGTTCAAGATCAATCAATACGATGGGCTTGATGACAAACTTCCGTTTTTTAGAAAAAAAGATAATATAGAAAAAATGGATATTATTTTTGTCACAGCCGATAAGGGTTTGTGTGGTGGATTTAATATTAAAACCATTAAAGCCGTAAATGAAATGCTTGAAGATTGTAAAACAAAAAAAATCAAGGTAAGATTAAGAGCTATTGGTAAAACAGGTATAGAATATTTTAATTTTCAAAATATAGAAATTTTGGAAAAATATTTAGATACAAGTTCAAGTCCAGATTATGATAAGGCTTGTGCTATTATTCAAAAAGCTGTTGATGATTTTGTAAATGGCGTGACAGATAAAATTGTAATCATTCACAATGGTTATAAAAATATGATTTCTCAAGAAATTCGTATTAATGAGTTGTTGCCAGTAGAAGCTATTGTTGGTAAAGAAGAACAAAAGTCTGAATCTTTAATGGACTTAGAACCAGAAGATGAAGAAATTTTAAACGATTTGTTAAAAACTTATTTTGAATATAACATGTATTTTTCTTTGGTTGATTCTTTGGCAGCTGAACATAGTGCTAGAATGCAAGCCATGGATAATGCAACCAATAATGCAAAAGCTAGAGTTAAGCAGCTTAATCTAGCTTATAATAAAGCAAGACAAGAATCTATTACCACCGAGTTGATAGAAATCATCAGCGGTGTTGAGTCAATGAAATAAATTTAGGAGTGATGATGCAAGGTTTTATTTCTCAAGTTTTAGGACCAGTGGTTGATGTTGAATTTAAAGACTATCTTCCACAAATTAATGAAGCTATTATTGTTAATTATGAATTAGAAGGAAAAGAATGCAAGCTAGTTCTTGAAGTAGCTGCACATTTAGGTGATAATAAAGTAAGAACCATCGCTATGGATATGACAGATGGTCTTGTTAGAGGTTTAACAGCTGTCGCAACTGGAAATCCAATTAGCGTTCCAGTAGGCGAAAAAGTTCTTGGAAGAATTTTTAATGTAACGGGTGATTTGATTGATGAGGGCGAAGAAATCAATTTTGATAAACACTGGTCAATTCACAGAGATCCTCCTCCATTTGAAGAGCAAAGCACAAAAAGCGAAATTTTTGAAACAGGTATTAAGGTAGTTGATTTGCTAGCTCCTTATGCTAAAGGTGGTAAAGTTGGTCTTTTTGGTGGTGCCGGTGTTGGTAAAACCGTTATTATTATGGAATTAATTCACAATGTTGCATTTAAACATAGTGGATATTCAGTTTTTGCAGGTGTTGGTGAAAGAACACGTGAGGGTAATGACCTTTATAATGAAATGAAAGAAAGTAACGTATTAGATAAAGTTGCACTGTGCTATGGTCAAATGAATGAACCACCAGGGGCAAGAAATCGTATTGCTTTAACAGGTCTTACTATGGCTGAGTATTTCAGAGATGAAATGGGACTTGATGTATTGATGTTTATTGATAATATCTTTAGATTTTCTCAATCAGGTTCAGAAATGTCAGCGCTTTTAGGAAGAATTCCTTCGGCTGTTGGTTATCAACCAACCCTAGCTAGTGAAATGGGTAAATTCCAAGAAAGAATTACATCAACCAAAAAAGGCTCTATTACTTCAGTTCAAGCAGTTTATGTGCCAGCAGATGACTTAACAGACCCTGCACCAGCAACAGTTTTTGCACACTTAGATGCAACTACGGTTTTAAATAGATCGATTGCTGAAAAAGGTATTTATCCAGCTGTTGATCCGCTTGATTCTACTTCAAGAATGCTTGATCCACAAATTATAGGTGAAGAGCATTATAAAGTAGCGCGTGGAGTACAATCAGTGCTTCAAAAATATAAAGATTTACAAGATATTATTGCTATTTTGGGTATGGATGAGTTAAGCGAAGAAGATAAATTGATTGTTGAAAGAGCAAGAAAAATTGAAAAATTCCTATCTCAACCATTCTTCGTTGCTGAAGTTTTCACAGGTAGCCCTGGAAAATATATCAGCTTAGAAGATACAATTGCAGGATTTAAAGGTATTTTAGAAGGTAAATATGATGATTTACCAGAAAATGCTTTTTATATGGTTGGTAATATAGATGAAGCTATAGCAAAAGCTGAAACACTTAAAGAAGTTAGCAGAAAAGACGTTTGTTTAGATAATTGTAAAGTGGATAAGGCTAAAAAAGGTTAATTTATGCAAGATTTAATATCTTTAGAAATCATTACACCCCTTGGTATGATTTATCAAGGGGATGCAAGATTGGTAGTTCTTCCTGGAAGCGAGGGTGAATTTGGTGTTTTAAAAGGACATGCATCTTTAATCTCTTCTTTAAAAGCAGGAATTATAGATATAGAAAAATCAGATTCAACTCATGAATTAGTTGCTATTGATTCAGGTCATGCAAAAGTTTCTGAAACTAAAGTGAGTGTTTTAGCAAAAGGCGCTGTATGGGTTGGAGGAAATAGTGATAGTGAAATAGCAAAAAGATTAGAAGAAGCAAAAGATTTAATTAAATCTATGAGCAGTGATAGTATTGCACTTGCTTCTACTTTTGCTAAAATGGATAATAATGTAAGGCAAAAATAGTGGATTTTCAAGCAATTTTTCATTTTTTTGAAAATACAAGCTTAATCACTTATATAGTATTAGCTTGGCTTTCGGTGTATTTTATACTTAGTTTTAGTATATTATTTTCAAGGTTGATGCTTATTAATAAATGGACTCAAAATGAAAGCCAGGCTTTAGAAGCTTTAATGAGAGGCGAAAAAGATTTAAGTCAAAGTGCATCAATTTTAAAAAAATGTGTTGAAGTTGATGAAACAAAGATGAATATTTATAAAAATTCTGTAGAAAAAAAAGCCACAATAGGATTAACTTGGCTTAGCATTATCGCTTCAACCTCTCCTTTTATAGGTCTTTTTGGTACGGTTATTTCTATACTTGAAACTTTTGGTGGCTTAGAGATGCAAAATTCTTTAAGCATTATAGCTCCTAAAATCAGTGAAGCTTTAGTGGCTACAGGTTGTGGAATTTTAGTAGCGATTCCTGCATACAGTTTTCATTTGATTATTAAACGTAAAGCCTATGAATTGATTAATATCTTAGATAGCGAGATCAAAGTATTGGTAAGCTCTACAAAGGCATAGTTAATGTTTTTAGAAGAAAAACCTGAACTCAATATTACACCTTTGGTAGATATTATGCTTGTGTTGCTTGCTATTTTAATGGTAACAGCACCAAGTATCACATATGAAGAAAAAGTTCAACTTCCTCAAGGTTCGCAAAAAACTTCAAGTGTGCCAAATATTAAAAGTTTGATTATAACAATTAATGCAAAAAAAGAAATTTTTATAGGAAAAGATAAATTTGATTTTATAAGTTTTGCGGATAATATGAATGCTTTAAAAGTTCAGTATAATACTCAAGAGACAGTTTTTATCAGAGCAGATAAAAATTTAAAATATGATGATGTAATGAGTGTTTTAAGAACAATGAAACATTTAGGTTTCCAAAAAGTTGCTTTGCAAACTGAGTAGAAAATGGAAGAAAATTCTACACATAATCTTAAAGCCTTTATTTATGCAACTTTAGTTTATTTTTTTGTTGTTTTTTTGGTATTTTTTAAGTTGGTTGAATATAAACCAAAAGCTATTGAATATACTGATGATCCTAATAGTTTTATTAATATAGAATTTGGTGATAGTGCAAATCAAAATCAAATTAATATGATACAAGAATTGCAAAAAGAAAATTTGCAAAGCTTATTTGAAGAAAATCTTTTGCAAAAATATACCACAAACAAAAGCGTCAATACGCAAAATATAGAACAACAAGCAAGTGTTTTTAATGAGTTGTTTGGTAAAATAGAAGACTATCAAGAAGAAAAAACGATTAAAGTGCAATCTTCTATGCCTTCAAAAAAACCTACTTTTGCCCAAAGAGAAAAAATCAATGATTTTTCTAAGCAACTCAATGAAAATTTAAAAATAAATCAAGAATTAGGCCAATCTGTCATGGAGCAAAAAGTAGGGGTTTATGATCAATTCTTAGGTGCTGTTAGAAAATATCTTGAAGATAGATGGAGAATTTACAATCCTAGTGGTAATTTAAGTATAGAGGTAGAATTTGTAATTGATAATAATGGTTATTTTTATTTACTAAGTGCTACTAGCGCACATAGTGATAATTTTGATAAAAAAGCAAAAGAATTTTTACAAAATTTAGAAGGAAAATACATAACTTTACCTCCAAATGGTAAAATAAGAAAAATCAAAATGCAACTTAGTGATATAATTGAGTTTAAAACGGAGAAACAATGAAAAAAATACTAGTATTTTTATTTTTTTGTTCAGTATTATTTGGACAAGATGCAACAATATCTGTTGTTAATAAAGGTATGCAATTGCCTAAAATTTATATTAAAGACCAGTCTAAATTAAATGATTTAGATCTTAAAAAAAGTTTTTATAACATGCTTGTTAATGATATAAAAGTGAGTTCAAATTTTGAGATAACTCAAGATGAAAAACAAGGTGATTATATTTTTTCTTATATATTAAATAAAAACGGCAAACTTTTAGATATTGATGTTGAAATTTTAGCCGCAAACGAAACTAAAACAAGATTTTACGAACAAATTCTTTCTATCGAAGAGTATCCATTTTTAGCACATAGAAGTATTGCTCAAATGAATAAAAAGTTAGGTTTTGCTCCGGTTGATTGGATGGATCATAAAATTTTAATAGCTAGAACACAAGGTAGTAAGCAAAGTGATATTTTATTAGCAGATTATACTTTAACTTACCAAAAAGTATTGATTTCAAAAGGTTTAAATTTGTTTCCTAAATGGGCAAATAAAGAACAAAATGCATTTTATTTTACTGCCTATGAAGATGAGATTCCAACTCTTTATAAATATAATATGAAAAATAAAAATATAACAAAAATTATTGCTAGCAAAGGTATGATGGTTGCTTCTGATGTGAGTGATGATGGCAAAAAAATTTTACTTACCATGGCTCCAAAAGACCAACCTGATGTATACTTGTATGATGTAGATTCAAAAAATCTGACACAAATTACAAACTATATGGGTATTGATGTAAATGGCAATTTTGTTGATGGTGATAAAAAAATTGTATTTGTGTCTGATCGCTTAGGCTATCCAAATATTTTTATGCAAAATTTAGATTCAAATTTAACAGAACAAGTTGTTTTTCATGGTAAAAATAATTCTTCGGTTTCTACCTATAAACACTATATGGTTTATTCTAGTAGAGAAGTAAATCAAAGCGGAGTTTTTAATCTTTATTTGATGTCAACCCAAAGTGATTACATAAGACAACTCACCGCAAATGGTAAAAATCTTTTTCCAAGATTTTCAAGCGATGGAGAAAGTATTGTGTTTATTAAGTACTTAGGCTCTCAAAGTGCTTTAGGTGTTATTCGAATTAATGCAAATAAAGCTTTTCATTATGGCTTAAAAGTCGGTAAAATTCAATCAATTGATTGGTAAAATACTAAAATCATATTTTTTTTGTTATAATTAAATTATGATTTTTAAATAAACAAAAGGGGAAATCAATGAAAAAAATCATTTTTGCTTCAATTGCTGCATTTGCTGTTATTGTAAGTGGTTGTGCTACTAAAAACACTAGTGTTAGTAGTTCAAGTAGTGTAGATGGCTCAAAAGGTAGCGGTGGATCTGATAGATTTGAAAATCTTGAATCTTTAAATTCTGTAGCAAATGTATATTTTGATTTTGATAAATTTAATGTTAGATCAGATATGCAAAAAGTTATTGTGGATAATGCTGAGATTTTTAACAAAGAAGCTGCTAATGCTGCAATCGTAGTTGAAGGAAATTGTGATGAATGGGGAACTGATGAATATAATCAGGCTTTAGGCTTAAAACGAGCTAAAGCAGTAAAAGAATCTTTAGTTGCTCAAGGTGTTAGTGCAGATAGAATTAGTGTTAAAAGTTATGGGGAAACTAATCCTGTATGTAATGAAAGAACAAAAGCTTGCGATGCTCAAAATCGTCGTGCAGAATTTAAATTATCAAAATAAGTTTTAAATAAATGAAATTAAAATTATTATCAGTAGCTCTTTTAGGAGCTACTTTTTTACATGCTGAAATTTCAGCATTTGATGCAGGAAAAGTAGATACAAAAACACCTTATGGCTTAACTCAAGATGAAAAATTACAATATGAAAATCAAGAGCGCTTAAAAATTTTAAATGAATATTATATAAATTTAACAAGTAAAATAAATACAGCAGTAGAAAATATAGAAGGCTTACAAAGTGTAACTGAGGGCTTAAATGCTCAGTATTCAAAGGCTAATACAAAATTGCTTTCATTGGAAGAAAACTATCAAAATTTTGATGCAAATATTACTCAAGAAATTCAAAATTTAAGAGCTTATGTTGAAGAGAATAGACAAATTCAAGAAAAAAATCATCAAGAGATTCAAAAAGTTTTAAGCGAAATTACAACTTTGATTAATAAAATTAATGATGATTATATCTCAAAAGAAGATATGAATAAAACTATAACTTTTTTTCAATCTGAAATAGCTAGAGTGCAAAATCAGACAAAAGTAACCCCTGTCGTTCCTATTGTAAGTGATGATAATAAAACCGAAGAAATCATTCAAGATGAAAATGAAACTCAAGAAGAAGTGATTGAAGTAAAAGATGATAGTTGGAAAAAATTACAATCTAGTGAAATTTTGAAAAAAGCAATTGATGAAACTAATAAAAATCAATTTGAAGATGCAAAAGAAAAATTTGAGCATCTAATAAGTATTCACTATAAACCTGCTAGATCTACTTTTTGGCTTGGAGAGATAAGATATAAACAGCAAGATTACGCAGGTGCTTTGGGATTTTATAAGAAAAGTTTTGCTATAAGCACTAAGGGTGATTATATACCAAAATTGCTTTATCATACAGCTATTAGTTTGGATAAGGTTGGAGATCCAAAAAGTGCTAATAAATTTTATAAAGCTTTAAAGACAGCTTATCCTGATAGTCCTGAAGCAAAAGTTTCACCAGATAGAAAATAACAAAGGAGATAAAATGGCTATAGAAAAAAATAGTGTAGTTTCAATGTTTTATGAGTTAAAAGATGCAAATACTAATGAAGTTTTAGAATCAAATATTTATGCTGAACCTATTTCTTTTATTTTGGGCAAAGGTCAAATTTTAGAAGGATTAGAAGAAGAAATTCAAAAGCTTAATGCCCCATGTAATGCTGATATTGTGATAAAAAAAGAAAATGCTTTGGGTGAATATGATGTAAATGCTTTGCAAACTTTACCAAAAGAGCAGTTTGCGGGGATTGATTTACAAGTTGGTATGGAGCTTTTTGGCGAAGGTGAAGATGGCAATACAGTAAGAGTAATTGTTAGAGAAATTACTGAAAATGAAGTTACTATTGATTACAATCATGCTTATGCAGGAAAAGACTTGTTGTTTTCAATCAATATCGTAGATGTTAGAGCTGCAAGTGAAGATGAAATTTTAACAGGAATTATTGCAGGTAGTAGAAGTTGTGGATGTGGTGATGGAGGACATCATCATCATGGACATGGCGGTGGCGGATGTTGTGGAGGCCATGGGCATGGTGGCGGTGGTTGCTGCGGTGGTCATTAATGAATAGTGCATTTATTTTCCCAGGTCAAGGCTCTCAGAGTGTTGGCATGGGTTTGAGTTTTTATGATAACTCTAAAAAAGCAAAAGAATTGTTAGATAATGCTAGTGATTTTTGTAAAATTGATTTTAAAAATTTGCTTTTTAAAGAAAATGAAAATTTAAATAAAAGCGAATTTACACAAATGGCCATAGTATTAAACTCACTAATGGCTTATGAAGCTTTGAAAGAGCAAGTTGATATAGAAGCTAAGTATAGCCTAGGTCATTCGCTAGGAGAATTTAGTGCTTTGGCAACCCAAGATGCATTTAGCTTTTTAGATGTTATAGCACTTGTTAATAAACGCGGTCAATTCATGCAAGAAGATTGCTCTAAAATAGAAGCTGGTATGATGGTGATTTTAGAGCTTGAAGATAAAGTGGTAGAAGAACTTTGTCAAAAAGCATTGAGTGAGAAAAAAAACATTTTTGCGGCTAATTATAATTGTGATGGACAAATTGTAGTAGCAGGTTTAAAGCCTGATTTAGCTTCTTATGAGAGTGAGTTTAAAAATGCAGGAGCTAAAAGAGTTATGCTTTTAAATATGAGCGTTGCAAGTCATTGTCCATTATTAAAAAATGCATCTTTAAAACTTACAAAAGAATTAGAATCTATTTTAAAAGAGAGCTTTAAAAGCGTAGTGTCAAATGTTAATGCAAAAGTGTATAATGATAAAAATCAAGCCCTAACGCTTTTAAGTGAGCAACTTATCAAGCCTGTTCTTTATAAACAAAGTATTAAGGCAATAGATGAAGAAATAGATTTTTATATAGAATTTGGTGCGAGCGTGTTAAAGGGCTTAAATAAAAAAATCACTCAAAAAGAAACTTATGCCTTAAGTAAAATAGAAGATATTGATGAAATTTTAAAGGTAATTAAATGAAAATAGCTATTTTGGGAGCTATGCCTGAAGAGGTTACTCCTTTACTAGAAACATTAAAAGAATATCAAACAATAGAATATGCAAATAATACTTATTATCTTGCAAAATACAAAAATCATGAATTAATAATCGCTTATTCTAAGATAGGGAAAGTAAATTCCACTCTTAGTGCGGCTATTATGATAGAAAAATTTAAAGCCGAGCTTTTACTCTTTACAGGTGTAGCTGGTGCTTTTAATCCTAGTTTAGAAATAGGGGATTTAATCTATGCTACAAAGTTAGCTCAATATGATTTAGATATTACAGCTTTTGGTCATCCACTTGGTTATGTTCCAGGCAATGAAATTTTTATAAAAACAGATGATAAGCTAAATAATCTTGCTATAGAGATTGCTAAAGAGCTTGGTGTTAAATTACAATCAGGTATTATCGCTACGGGTGATGAGTTTATTTGTGATGAGAATAAAAAAGCAAAAATTAGAGAGATTTTCAATGCAGATGCTTGTGAAATGGAAGGAGCTAGTGTAGCTTTGGTGTGTGATGCTTTAAAAATTCCATGTTTGATTTTAAGATCAATGAGTGATAAAGCAGGTGAAAAGGCTGAATTTGACTTTGATGAGTTTGTAGAAAAATCTGCTAAAATTTCGGCTAATTTTGTCTTAAAAATTTGCGAGAAATTATGATAAATCTAAGCAAAAAATTAATCAGAGAAGTAGCTAAAGCTAATGCTAAATTTTCCTTAATAGGAGATAATGATAAGGTTTTATTAGGACTTAGTGGTGGGAAAGACTCTCTAGCTTTGGCACATCTTTTAAAGCGTATGCAAGCACATGCACCTTTTAAGTTTGAACTTAAAGCAGTAACTTTAAGCTATGGTATGGGTGAAGATTATACCAAACTTCATAATCATTGCAAAGAACATGGTATTGACCATGAGGTTATCGATTCTAATATTTATGAAATTTCAGGCGATACTATTAGAAAAAATTCAAGCTTTTGTAGCTATTTTTCAAGAATGAGACGCGGAGCTTTATACACTTACGCCTTAGAAAATGGTTTTAATAAATTAGCTATAGCCCATCATTTAGATGATGCAGTGGAAAGTTTTTTTATGAATTTTATTTACAATGGCGCTCTTAGAAGTCTAGCTCCAAAATATAAAAGCAAAAGAGGTGTAGAGGTTATTCGCCCTTTGATTTTTGTAAGAGAAAGACAACTAAGAGAAAATGCTATTAACAATGAATTAGAAGTTATTGGTAATGAATTTTGTCCTGGCATGAAATTAAGTGAAAAAAATGTAAAATTTCCTCATGCTAGAGAAGAAGCAAAGCAACTTTTAGCAAATTTAGAAAAAGAAAATCCAAAATTATTTACAAGCTTAAAAACTGCATTTGAAAATATCCACACGGATAGTTTTTTCATGGTCAAGGATAATGACTAAACTTTTAGTTGTTGTTGATTATCAAAATGATTTTATCGATGGTAGCTTAGGTTTTGAAAAAGCTACCAAGATAAAAGATAATATTCTTACTCTTTTAAAAAATCATCAAGGTGATATTGTTTTTACTTTTGATACGCATGATGAGAATTATTTAAAAACTCAAGAAGGAAAAAATTTACCTATTTATCATTGTATTAAAGATACTTTTGGTTGGCAAATGCCAAGTGATTTTGATATGTATTTAAAAAATGCAAAAAAAATCTTTTATAAGAATGCTTTTGGCAGTTTAGAATTGGCTAATTTTTTAAAACAAAATCATTATGAAAGTATAGAATTTTGTGGTTTGGTTTCGCATATTTGTGTATTTAGTAATATTATTTTAGCTCAAAGCGCTAGTATCAACTCAAAAATCATATTGCATAAAAATGCAACAGCAAGCTTTAGTAAGTCTTTGGAAAATAGTGCTTATGAAATTTTGCAAGCTTATGGCGTAGAACTTTTATAAAATGCAAGGTTTTATCTTACACACTCAGAGTGTAAAAGATGAGGATTTAATCGTTTATCTTTTAAGTGCTAAAAGAATTATTAAAAGTTATAGATTTTACGGAATGAGACATTCTAATATTTTAAGTGGATATAAGATTGATTTTGAGCTTGAAGAAAGTTCGAGGTTTTTACCGCGCTTAAAAGATGTTTTGCATATTGGTTTTTCTTGGATTTTAGATAGAGAGAGAATGTTTTTTTGGCAGGAATTTGTTAGACTTTTTTATTTGCATTTAAAAGATGTTGAAGAAATTGATAGTTTTTACTTTGAACTTTTAGAAGACTGTGCTAAGCGTTTTGAAAAGCAAGATTGCAAACGTGTTATAGTGGATGCTTATTTAAAAATTTTAGATTTTGAAGGGCGTTTGCATAAAAGTTTTATGTGTTTTTATTGTGATGAACATATACAAAAAAACATTGTACTAGTAAGAGCTTTTTTGCCCGCTCATAAAAAATGTGCTTTTGGCTATGAGTTTAAAACTAAAGATCTTGTGAAGTTTTATGAAAATTTTAATTCATCGCATTTTAGCGATGAATATATTGATAATTTATATAAAATCATTAAAGAGGGTTTTTAAGAGTAATATCATACATCATAATAGCCTCTTGTCTTAATTTTGCGATGATATTTACACTATCAATATGTGTATTTTTTATAATAGCTTCCTTGCTATTTTTAATATCTTCAAGTAAATTTTCAAGCTGTTTTTGAGAACTTTGTAGGCAAGTGCTTATACATTTTGGTTGTGTTTGTTGTAAAACTTGCTCGAAATTTAAACTTTGATTGTTAAACTTTGAAGCATGTGCTGCTAGATTGTTTGCACTTGTTCTAATGCCACCTAATGCTTTGTAAATCCCTTTTGAATTGATATGAGCTGCCATGAACCTTCCTTGTTTTATGGTATCTCTTCATTCATATTGCTTGGTAATTTACAAGCAAAAATCATTCCTTATTGAAAAATTCTTGAATATATTTTCGCATAATATCTGCATCATTAATACGATTAACACAATCTCTAAAATTTGAAGCATCTTCATAACCTTTAGAATATTCATGCAAATGTTTTCTAAATATGCTTATACCTTGTTCTTTATAATGCTTTAACATTTCTTCAAAATGCGCGAAAATGATTTTATTTTTCATAGCTTTTTCTATTTTTTTACCAGTTTTTATCTCATGAAATATCCAAGGTTTTCCTATGCTTGCACGCCCTATCATCAAAGCATCACAATTTGTAATTTCAAATACTTCTTTAGCATTTTCTGCGCTAATATCACCATTTGCTACTAAAGGAATTTTGATATTTTCTTTGGCTAAAGCTATGGCTTCATAATCAGCATTTCCACTATACATTTGTTTTCTAGTGCGACCATGTATACTGATAAAATCTACTCCAGCATTTTCACACGCTTTAGCGATGGTAATAGGATCTTTTTTATCAAATCCTAATCTTACTTTGACACTAGTTATTTTTTTATTGCTTGTTTTTTTGATAAGTTCTAAAATTCTTTGCAATTTATTAAGATCTTGCAAAAGAGCACTACCTGCACATTGTTTTATAACTTTATTTACAGGACAACCGCAATTAAAATCAATCCCATCTATAAAATCAAAACGATTTAATATTTCTACCGCTTTTTGAATTACGCTTTCATCTGAGCCTGCAATTTGAACTATGTAAGGATTTTCAAGCTCAGCTTTTTCTAGCATTTTAAGAGTTTTTGAGCTCTCATATACTAAGGCATTAGAACTTATCATTTCACTAATGGTTACATCAGCTCCAAATTGTTTAACTAAATTTCTCAAAGGTAAGTCTGAGAAACCTGCCATAGGGGCTAAAAATAAAGGTTTTTTGCTAAAATCTATCATTGTATTAATTTTTCAAGTTCTATTTTTTTATTATGTTCTCTTAAAAAGAGCAAGAGTCTAAAGTCTTTATGCTCATTTTGATCATTTCCTAATTCACTAAGTAATTCATCATACATACCAAACTCTGCTAAAGTATAAAGATAAGCTCTTAAAGCCTGAGAATGATTATCTTTTAACTTTTTAAATAAAGTAATTAATACTTGAGGTTCTATTTTTTTACAAAGTATTTTAGCACAGCGTAAATATGACTTATCATCTAAGGTATTCATACTAAGTAAAACTTCGATTTCAGCATGATTTAATTCTAAGTTTTCTTTTTCAAATCTATTTAAAAGTAATAAAATATCATCTTGACTTTTTTGTATTTTTAGTGTTTTAATTTGATTATAGGACGCATTTTCTAGCACCATTTTATAAGCAAAAATTTCTAGCTCGCCTGCTAAGGTATCTTTGTTTTTGATAAAAGAAAAAGCATAATTGTTATCATTTTGAAAGTGATTTTTTTTATTTAAAATAAAAATTTCATTATTTAGATCTAGCTTGTATTTTTTTAATTCTACAAATTCTTTTTTTTCTAAGTGTTCAAAAATATCAATAATTTCATCTATTTTAGGATTTTGAATTTTTTCTTTAAAACAAAGAGCTTGAGTGTTTTTTGCTATGTTTTGAAATTCTTGAGTTTTAAATTTAACCTTGCTTATTTTTTTTAAAAAAACATCAATAATAAAATTTTCATAATTTTTACTATCTTTAATTAGATTTTTATATTGTAAATGTTTTAAAAAGCCATAAAAACTCATATGTGCTAATGCTAGTATCATTAAAAACAAAGCAGGCAATATAACCCATAAGCTAATAGGCAAATTTAATTCAAAAGTAGAAATTGTAAAAGTGTAATTTCCTAAGTTTAGATTATAAACTAAGGCTGCAACAATTAAAAGATAAACTAAACTTGCAAAGAAAAACAATCTTATTTTCATAGCTCTTTCCTTTTTTCTAGGGTTTCACGGCAATTTATGCAATATTTTGCATGAGGTTTAACCTTAAGTCTTTCAGGATGAATATCATCTTCGCAATACTCACAAATACCATAAGTATTGTTATCTATTTTGCTTAATGAATGTTTAATTTCTTCTAGCTCGGCTTTTAAATTTTCATTGATTTTAAAGTCGATATGAGAGCTATTGTCAATTTGTTGCAAATCAACTTCATCTCTAGGTTCACTATCTTGTAGATTATGGATATTGTTTATATTGCCCTGAAGCTCTTGTAAAATTTCTTTTTGTCTTTGAAGTAATATATTTTTAAATTCTTCAAGATTTAATTCTTGCATAAACGCTCCTATTTGTGATATGGGTGATTTGTATTAATACAAAATGCACGATAAATTTGCTCTAAAAGCATAGTTTTGGCAAATTTATGCACTAAAGTCATTTTACTAAGAGCTATGCTTGTGTGCATTTGTGCAATAAATTCTTGCTCAAATCCATAAGCACCGCCTATAAAAAAAGAAATTTCATTTTTATCTTGTAATAATCTTGCAAATTCTACACTTGTAAGTTCTTTACCTTTTTCATCTAAGGCTATACAAAAACCTTTTTTATAAGGAATTAGTGCATTTGTATAAGATTTTTTTGCTTCTATGGTATTAGTGTTTTGTGCTTGATTGATTTTATTATTAAAAATACAAGTATCATTAAAACTGCAAAATTTTTTGATGAGTTTGATATAATGCTCATCTATTTTGCTAAATTCATCGTTATTGTTTTTTTGAATGCTTAAAAGATTGATTTGCATTTTTTAGTTTTTAGAAAAAAATCTTAAAAAGTCTGCTATAAATTTTTTATGATCACTTCTTTCTACAATCGCATCAATTAATCCATGTTCAAGTAAAAATTCAGCCTTTTGAAAGCCTTCTGGTAAATCAGCCCCTATGGTTTGTTTGATTACTCTAGCTCCTGCAAAACCTACTAAAGCACCAGGTTCAGCTAAGATGATATCTCCAAGCCAAGCAAACGATGCACTTACTCCACCCATGGTCGGATCAGTTAATACTGAAATATAAGGAAGTTTTTCTTCTGCTAATAATTTTAATGCTGCGCTTGTTTTGCTCATTTGCATTAAAGAATAAGTACTTTCTTGCATTCTAGCTCCACCACTTGCGCTCACTATAACAACAGGGGTTTTTTTCTCAATCGCTCTTTCAATAGCTCTAAGAATTTTTTCACCTTCTACTGAGCCTAAACTTCCACCCATGAAAGAAAAATCAAAAACAACTAATTGAGTTTTAATGCCATCTATATTGCATTCGCCACTTATTATGGCGCTTTTTCTTCCTGTTTTTTCTTCATTTTCTGCTAATCTTTTTTTATACGATTTGCTATCTACAAATTTAAGCGGATCGATTGCATATAAGTCTTTATCCATTTCTACAAATGTACCCTCATCGCTAAGTAACTCAATGCGCTTTAAAGGGTTTAATCTCATATGAAAATTACATTTAGGACAAACATTATAACAAGTTTCTATTTCTTTATAATACATTAACGCATGACAAGAATTACATTTTACCCAGTGATTTGGAGCTTCACTTGGAGCGGCTTGCTTGCGTCTTATACTAGAAAAAATATCTAAAAAATTCATTATCTCTACCTAAAATAAAATTTCAAAATTATAGCAAGATTTTAGTATTTTTAAAATCTTGCACCCAACATAAACTCAAATTTGCTCAAATCATCTTTTGAGTTAGTGTTAAATGGTTTAGCAAAAACTAAATTTAAAGCACCTAGTGGAGTTAGCCACTCAAAACCAACACCTGTACTCCATCTTTGAATTTGACTTAAAGAACTCTCACCTATAGCACCATAATCAAAAAATACACTTCCTCTTAGTTTGATTCTATCAAAGATTGGAAAGCTAAGCTCAACAGAGTTAGCAAAAGCCACTGTACCACCTGTTTCATCGCCCCACGCATTTTTAGGGCTTACACTTCTTCTATCAAAACCTCTAATAGTTCCTATACCACCAAGATATAATTTTTCATTGATAGGTAAATAACCTTGATCCCATACCTTATAAAAACTTGCTTTATAACGATAAATTAAATCCCAGCCTATAAATTCTTCTAAGCCTTGATAATAATTAAATTTAGTAGTAGAGCTTATAAATTCTTGATCTCCACCTAAGCCTGCATATTCAAGTGAGGTTGAAGCGATAAAACCTGATCTTGGTAGATAATAATCATCTGTATTGTTAAATACTATTGAAGGAGTAATGGAGCTTTTATAAGTTTTTCCAAGTTTATATCCTTGAGCGATTAAGCGATCGCTTAAGTGGTAAATATCACTTTGTTCAAGATTATAAGTTAAATCTATGCTTGTATATCTTCCTAAGGTTTTACCAACACTTATATCAAAACCATAATTTCTCTCATTATAGCTATCCCATTCTAAACGATCTGAATATAATGATCCTCCAAGAGAATAATCACTATCATTTACTCTAGGATTTCTTAAAGATACTCTACCTGAAAGTGTATCATCGCCTTTATCTATACTTACACTTCCTTTCATACCAGAACCTAAGATATTTGCATCAGATAATGAAGCACTAAGTAAAATTCCATCACTAGTCCCATAACCAATACCACCTGAGATAGCCCCAGTTGAAGCTTCTTTGACTTCTACTATCAAATCAATATGCGTATCATCTACTCTTTGTTCTTTAATATCTACATTTTCAAAATATGCAGTTCTTCTTAAGGCATTTCTTGAGTCCATTAAATCAGTTCTATTATAAAGATTACCTTCGGTTAGATAAAGTTCTCTACGAATAACTCTATCAACTGTTTTGGTGTTACCTGAGATGATGACATCTCTTATATATACTTTTTCATTTGGTATGACTTTAAAAATAATCATAGCTTCATGATTGTCTTTATCTTTTTGTATATCAGGTATAACTTGTACAAAAGCATAGCCTAAATCTGCTGTTTTAGTTTCTATGGTTTTTATATCTTCTCTTAGTTTTTCTATATTAACTATTTTTCCAACACTTAATTTTAAATCATTTGCTAAAGCTTCATTTTCTTCATCGCTAAAAATTGGATTAAAAATTTTAATCCCTTTAACTTTATAAACCTCACCCTCGTTGATAAAATAAGTCAAATCAGCTTGATAAGTATCTGTGTAAGTATTTAAAAAAGCAGGAGATACACTCACATCAAGATAACCTTCTTTTAAATATACATCTGAAATTCTTGAGCTATCATTTGCCAAATCAAAGATTTTAAGCTTACCATCATTAAAGCCCCACATCCAACCCAAAGCTTCTCTTTGTTTATTTGCTATTGCAGGTTCAATATCTGAATAACTTAAATTTTTTGCACCACTCAAATGCACTTTTTCTATGATGATATTTTCCCCACGATTTACAACAAAAGTAAGCTTTAATGAGCTTGAATTACTTAATTTTTCATCTTTGATTTCTACAACAGTATCATAAAAACCTTTGGCTTGATAAAAAAGTTTAATTTTTTCAGCAGCTTCTTTGGCTGAATTTTCATCATATAAAATTCCAGGTTTTAAGCCAACAAGGCTTTCTATTTGTTTTCTATCATTACTTGCTATACCTTGAATATCTATTTTTCCAATGGAAGGTTTTTCTATTACTTTAAAAATTAGCACCCCATTTTTTTCTTCTACTACTATATCTTTAAAATAATTTCTATCAAAAAGATTTTTAATCGCTGTATCTATACTAGCAGGATCAATTTTTTGTCCTATTTTTAATTTAGAAATCGCAATAGCACTTTCTTTAGAAAGTTGCGATAAGCCTTCAAATTTGATATCTTTAATCGTAGCTGCACATAAAGAACTTGAGAGTGCAAAGAAAACAAACCATTTTTTCATCATTTTACCTAAATTTTTATATACAAAATCGTTATAATACCAAAATATTTTTAACTAATGCTTTTTAAGGAAAATTTATGAAAGTAGGTATAGTCGGACTTGGCCTAATAGGCGGATCTTTAGGCCTTAGCTTAAGAGAGAATAAATTAATAGATTTAGTTTGTGGGTATGATATAAACAAAGAATTTGAGCAGATTGCGCTAGATAGAAAGTTAATAGATAAAATTGTTTCATTTGAAGAGTTGAAAAAATGTGATGTGATTTTTTTAGCTATTCCTGTAAGAGCTATTGTAAAAATCTTAAAAGAATTTCAAGACATTTCTAAAGATTGTACTATCATTGAGCTTGGAAGTACAAAAGAAGAAATTATTAAAAATTTACCTTCTTATTTGAAAAGTCAGTTTATCGCAGCTCATCCTATGGCAGGAACTGAAAATAGTGGTCCAAATGCAGCTATAAAAGATTTATATAAAAATGCAGTTTGTGTTTTGTGCGATGTGCAAAATGCTGATCATATTCATCAAAAAAGAGCTATAGAAATTTTTTCAGATTTAGGAATGAAGCTTGTATTTATGGATAGTATCGCGCATGATCATCATGCTTCTATCATTTCACACTTACCGCATGTGATTAGCTTTTCTTTGGCAAATTTTGTGATGAAAGAAGAAAACAAAAAAAATATAGCCCATCTAGGAGGTCCTTCTTTTAAAGATATGTGCAGGATTGCTAAATCAAACCCTCAAATGTGGAGTGGTATTTTTGAGCAAAATAAACAAAATTTATTAAATTCTATTGATTTATTTCAAAGAGAATTACAAGAGTGTAAAAAAATGATAGAAAAATGTGATATTAATGAGCTTGAAACTTGGATTAAAAGTGCAAATAAATTAAGAGAAATTCTATAAAATTTTTTATAATTTACTCTTAATTTGCTAAAGAATAATATATTTTTAAAAAAATAGATTGAAAGTGAAAATATGGTTTTTGCGCGTAAAAGATCAAATAAAAAATGGATTTTTGTAGTTTTTTTAATACTTTTAGCCTTTGTGGTATTTGTTTTAAATACAAAGTTGTTTGAAAAAAATCCTCCGTTGATTCAAACAAAATCAGATATTATTTATAGTAATTTAACAGACCCTATATCTATAGAAGTAAGCGATGAAAGTGCTTTAAAAGATATAAAAGTTACTTTATTTAAGGCAAATGAGTTAAATGGCGAAATGCTTGTTAATGAGCATGTTAAAGGTAATAAAAAAAGCATTCATTTTGATTTAAAATTACCGAAACCAGCTTATAAAGAAAAAGTTGATTCTTATAAACTTGTAATAGAAGCAAGTGATAGTAGTTTTTGGAATTTCTTTTTAGGAAATCAAGCGCTTAAAGAAGTAAAAGTTATCATTGATACTAAAAAACCGCTTGTAGAAATTTTAGATAATTCTTACCAAATCGAGCAAGGCGGAGTAGGTAGTGTGGTATTTAAAGCAAGTGATGAGAATTTACAAGAAGTTTATATCACAACTGATAAAGACAAAATTTTTAAAGCAACTCCTTTTGTAAAAGAAGGATATTATGCTGCTTTGATTCCTTGGGAGGCTACTGATGAGCACTTTAGAGCTTATGTAGTGGCAGTAGATAAAGCAGGTAATGTAAACAAACAAAGAATTAGATATTATTTTACTAATAAAAAATACCGTGTATCAAATATAAAAGTAAGTGATAGATTTTTAGATGGTAAGATCGAATTTTTAGCACAAAAATATGCTCCAAAAGATAGAGAATTAAGCAGGCTTGAAAAATTTAAATTTGTTAATGAAGATTTAAGAGCCTCTAATGAAGTTATCATTCATGATATTACGAGTAAAGTTCCTGATACTATGATTAATAATTTTAAAGTTAATCTTTTCAAACCTTTAAAAAATGGCCAAAAAGTAGCTGATTATGCTGACCATAGATTTTATTCTTATAATAATCAAGCATTTAGTAGCTCTTATCATATGGGGCTTGATTTAGCAAGCATAAAAGAAGCACCTATTATTAGCAATAACGATGGTGAAGTTGTATTTGTGCAAGAAAATGGAATTTATGGATTAAATATTATTATTTATCATGGTTTTGGTATTTATACTCTTTATGGACACTGCACTAATGTGGATGTAAATGTAGGAGATAGAGTTAGAGCAGGTGATGTTATAGGTACTACAGGTACTACAGGTTTAGCACTTGGAGATCATGTGCATTTTGGTGTTTTAGTGCAAGGGGTTGAAGTGCGTCCTGAGCAATGGCAAGATGCAAAATGGATAAAAGAAAATATCTATAATATATTAGAATCAAGCAAAAAAAGAATTTTGAGTGAATAAAAATGAATCAAACAACAATAGCAAAAGAAGTTAAAGGTGTTGGCATAGGTTTGCACAAGGGTGGGCCTATTAGTATAAAATTAGAGCCATTAGAAGCTGGCAGTGGTATAGTGTTTTATAGAAGCGATTTAGGAATTTCTTATGAGGCAAGGCCTGAAAATGTCATCGATACGCAAATGGCTACTGTAATAGGTGATCATAGAGGTTATGTTTCTACTATAGAACATTTAATGAGTGCGATTAATGCTTATGGTATTGACAATGTACGTATAGTTTTAGATGCTAATGAAGCTCCTGTAATGGATGGTAGTAGCATAGGCTTTTGTATGATGCTTGAAGAAGCAGGCATAAAAGAGCTTGACGCGGTTAAAAAAATTTTAGTGATTAAAAAGAGTGTAGAAGTAAAAGAAGGTAATAAATTTGTACGTTTAAGTCCTACGGATATGCCTATTATAAACTATACAATCGAATTTGATAATCCTATTATAGGTAAGCAAAATTATTGTTTTGAATTTAGCAAACAAAACTACATAGAGCAAATAGCAAGAGCAAGAACCTTTGGCTTTTTAAAGGATGTTCAAGCTTTAAGAGCTATGAATTTAGGTCTTGGTGGAAGCTTAGAAAACGCTGTTGTGATTGATGATAATCGTATTTTAAACCCTGAAGGTTTGCGTTTTAAAGATGAATTTGTGCGCCATAAAATTTTAGATGCCATAGGTGATTTAACCTTGCTTGGATGTAGAGTTTTTGGAGATTATACTTCTTATGCAGGCTCACACAAACTTAATCATCTTTTAACCAAAGAACTTTTAAAAGATCCTAGTGCCTATGAAGTGGTAAGTTTAGAAAAAAGCGCACATAAAGTTTATGAAAAGGTTTTTGCATAAAAAAGGTTACTTTGCTTTTAAATGTCATAGCAAAACCTTTGATGCTTGGTATTTATGAAAATGATGTATTGATAAAAACCATTGAGAATGATTTAAAAGTTAGTGAAGTTTTGCCAAAAATATTGCAAAATTTACTTTCACAATATGAGTTTGAAAAGCTTATCTACGTGCATGGACCAGGCTCTTATATGGGTATAAAAATTTCTTATGTTTCTTTTAAAACCCTAGCTATAGTTAAAAATATACCTTTAAAAGCTATTAGTGCTTTTGAGCTAAATGATAACGCTCCTATAGCTGTAAATAAACACTTATGTTTTGTAAAAAAAGATGATGATGAGATTGTTTTAGAAAAGACACAAGCGGGAAATTTTTTTATGCCCCAAAGTTTAAAAGGTTTAAATTTCAGCAAAGAAAATACACCTTTTTATGTTTTAGATGCGATTAATTAAGGTAAAAAATGAAGATTTTAGTTCCTGCTACAAGTGCAAATTTAGGTCCTGGTTTTGATTGCTTGGGTTTGAGTTTAAAATATTTTAATCAAACCATAGTTGAAAAATCTAAATTTTTTAGCATTAGTATACATGGAGAAGGTGAAAATAATATCTATCTTAAAAAAAACAATACCTTTGTTAATATTTTTTATGAAATTTATCAAAGACTAAGTGATAAAAAAGATAATTTCCGCTTTGTTTTTCAAAATAACATCCCTTTGGCTAGAGGTATGGGAAGCTCTTCTGCTGTAATAGTTGGGGCTATTGCTTGTGCTTATGAATTAAGTGGATTTAAAGCAGATAAAAATACCATTTTAAATGAAGCTTTAAAATATGAAAACCATCCAGATAACATAGCTCCAGCAGCACTTGGGGGTTTTGTGTGTGCATTAACTCATAATGAAAAAGTTTTAGCTATAAAAAAAGAAGTAGATAAAGACTTACAAGCTATTATAGCCATACCAAATGTAGCGATGAATACTCAAAAATCAAGAGCAGTTTTAGCTAAAAAAATCAACCTAGAAGATGGTGTTTTTAATCTTTGCCATGCTTCATTTTTAACTGCTTGTTTTTTAGAAAAAAAATATGACATGTTAAAATATGCAAGTTTGGATAAACTTCATCAAAACCAAAGAATGAAGCTTTTGCCCGAGCTTTTTGAGGTGCAAAAACTAGCTTTAGATAATAATGCTCTCATGAGTACGCTTTCAGGCTCAGGCTCGAGCTTTTTTACTCTAGCTTATAAAGATGATGCTAAAAAAATCAAAGAAAAAATCAAAAATAAATTTGCTAAATTTAGAGTTGAACTTTTAGAATTTGATGATGAGGGCTTTAAAATTTGCTAAAAATTCCAAAAAAAAGATATAATTTTGAAAAATCATATACCCATTAGAATGTGCATTGTTTGCAAAGGCCGTTATGAAAAGCAAAGTTTGCATCAATTCCAAATAAAAAATTCTCAAATTATCACTAAAGTGGAATTTGGTAGGAGTTTATATATTTGTAATTCATGTTTTGATAAAGATGAAAAAACATTGCAAAGGGCCTTTATGAGAGCTTGCAAAGGCAATTTTCATGGTAATATAAATCAGCAGGATTTAAAGGAGATATTTTTTAATGGCAGATGTAAAGATTAGCGAGATTGCTCAAGAGTTAGGATATACAAGTAAAGAAATTATAGAAAAAGCCAATGAAATGGGCTTAGAAGATATCAAATCCTCTAACAAAAAAGTATCTTCTGAAATCGCAGAAGCGATTTATCAATACGTTCAATCAGGCGAAATACTAGATGTGGTAAAAAAAGTGGCCAAGCCTAAAAAAGAAAGTACAGCAAAAAAAACTACTAAAAAAGAAGAAAGTAAAAAAGAAGATAAAAAAACTACTACCAAAAAAGAAAGTAAAAGTCCTGCTAAAGCAGCAAGTGAAAAAAAAGATGAAACAAAAAAAGAAGAAAAACAACCTGAAAATCCTATAAAAAATGAAGTATTAGAAGAAAAAAAAGAAGAAATTAAACTCGATGAAAAGCTAGGTTCTAATTTAAATTTAGCCAAAAGAAGAGGCTTGGTCATCGTTAAAAAGAAAAAAGAAGAAAGTAAAGAAACTCAAATAAATAAAGAAGAAAAAGCTAGTACTCAAGCTACTCAAGGTCTAAGCCTTAGCATGATTTTTTCAAATTCAGATGAGAATTTAAAAAGAAAGAAAAAAGAAAAGAAAAATCATCCTGTAGCAAGCAAAAAAGAAAATACTACTAAAATGGATCTTTTAGGAGATAAAGATTTTGCTGATATTTCTTTAGAAGATGATGATATGGTGGTTTTACCTGATTTTAGCGTAAAAGAAAACAAACCAGCGCAACCAGTAAACAAAAAACAACCAAATATCTTAAAGCAATCTTTAAATAATTCTATCAATCCATTTGGCGAGGGTGGTATACAAAGAAGAAGTCGTAAAAAATCACCTAAAAAGGTAGAGAAAAAAGAAAGTGAAGCGATCACAAGTGTAAGCATACCTAAAGAAATTCGTGTGTATGAATTTGCTGAAAAACTTGGTAAAAACACCGGAGAAGTTATCTCTAAGCTTTTCATGCTTGGTATGATGACGACTAAAAATGATTTTTTAGATGAGGATGCTATTGAAATTCTTGCAGCTGAATTTGGAGTGGAGATTAATATCATCGATGAGGCTGATGAGTTTGATTATGTAAAAGATTATGATGAAAATCAAACAGAAGAAAATTTAAGCCAAAGAGCTCCGGTTATCACTATCATGGGGCATGTTGATCATGGTAAGACTTCTTTGCTTGATTATATAAGAAAATCACGCATTGCAAGCGGTGAAGCAGGAGGGATTACTCAACATGTTGGTGCTTACATGGTGGAAAAAAATGGTAGAAAAATCACTTTTATCGATACTCCAGGCCATGAGGCATTTACTGCTATGCGTGCAAGGGGAGCTAGTATAACGGATATTGTTATTATCGTAGTAGCTGCAGATGATGGGGTAAAACCTCAAACAAAAGAAGCGATTAATCATGCAAAAGCAGCTAATGTACCTATCATCATCGCTATTAATAAAATGGATAAAGAAAACGCAAATCCTGACATGGTAAAAACTCAGTTAGCAGAAATGGATATCATGCCAGTAGAGTGGGGTGGAAGTCATGAGTTTGTGCCAGTTTCAGCTAAAAAGGGTGATGGTATAGAGGATTTACTTGAAATTGTATTATTACAAGCTGATATTTTAGAGCTTAAAGCAAATCCAAAAGCCCATGCTAAAGCAAGTATTATAGAATCTTCAGTGCAAAAAGGTAGAGGTCCTGTGGCTACTATCATCGTACAAAATGGTACTTTAAGAGTGGGAAATACAGTCGTAGCAGGGGAAGCTTATGGTAAAGTGCGTGCTATGAGTGATGATCAAGGCAAAGCTTTAAAAGAAATAGGCCCAGGTGAGTGCGGGGTGATCATAGGTCTTAGTGAAGTAGCTGACGCGGGAGAAACTTTAATAGCCGTAGATAGCGATAAACAAGCAAGAGAATATGCTAATAAACGCCATGAATACAACCGCCAAAAAGAATTAAGTAAATCCACTAAAGTAAGCATAGATGAGCTTGGTGCAAAAATCAAAGAAGGCAATTTAAAAGCCCTTCCTGTGATCTTAAAAGCAGATGTGCAAGGCTCGCTTGAAGCGATTAAGGCTAGTTTGGAAAAACTTAAAAACGATGAGATTAAAGTTAATATCATCCATAGCGGGGTAGGTGGTATTACTCAAAGTGATATAGAGCTTGCAAGTGCAAGTGAAAACTCTATCGTTTTAGGTTTTAATATACGTCCAACTGGTGAGATCAAAGAACGTGCTAAAGATAAAGGTGTAGAGATAAAAACTTATAATGTTATTTATAACTTGCTTGATGATGTAAAAGCTTTACTAGGTGGTATGATGAGTCCTATCATCTCTGAAGAACAACTTGGTCAAGCTGAAATTCGTCAAGTGATCAATGTACCAAAACTAGGACAAATCGCAGGTTGTATGGTAACAGAAGGCACGATCAATCGTGGTGCTAAAATCAGGCTTATTAGAGATGGGGTTGTGGTATTTGAAGGTAATGTAAGCTCGCTCAAACGCTTTAAAGATGATGTAAGAGAAGTTGCAAAAGGCTATGAATGTGGTGTAGGCATAGAAGGTTGTAATGATATGAGAGTGGGGGATTATATAGAAAGTTACAAAGAAGTTGAGGAACAAGTAAGCCTATGAACCCAGCAGAAATCAAAAAGCTACGCACAGAAAGCATTTTAAAAGAGCTTATACCAGAAGCTTTAGCAAATTTAGACAATGAAGCTTTAAAAAACTTGTGTGTAGTGGATGTGGAGTGTAAAAAAGGCAGATACGATGCTTTTGTGTATTTAGATAAAATGTTTTTTAATACCCAAGAGCAAGAAATCATACTCAATCAACTTAAAAAAGCTGCCCGTGCTTTGCAAAATTACTGCATGAGCGAGCAAGGGTGGTATAGATGTCCGAATTTTCACTTTAAATTTGATGATAGATTAGAGTATCAAAACCATATGGATGCTTTATTTGAAAAAATCAAAAAGGAACAAAATGAATCTTGAAGCACTTTGTAAAGAAGCAGGGCTTAGTTTTTATGATGATGAGCTAGTAAGTGAAAATGGTAGAAAAATTTATAGAATTTATGTACAAAAAGAAGGCGGGGTAAATCTTGATGATTGTGCTAGGCTTAGTGAGATTTTATCGCCTATTTTTGATGTAGAACGACCTGTGAGTGGGGATTATTTTTTAGAAGTATCAAGCTGTGGACTTGAAAGAAAACTTAGTAAAATCGAGCATTTTGCAAAAAGCATTAACGAACTTGTAAAAATCACAACTAGTGAAAAAGAAAAAATCGAAGCAAAAATCATCGCTGTAGATGATGAAAATATTACTTTAGAAAATTTAGAAACTCAAGAAAAAACTACTATAAATTTTAGCGACATAAGAAAAGCTAAAACCTTCATACAATGGTAAAAATTTAGAAATCTAAATTTTTACTCATCTTTTGTATAATTAAATTTAAACACAAAAATCTATCAAATTTTTATATTTGTAGGTTAAAGGGAAATAGTATGAATATTATTGAATTTCACTTTTTAAATGAAAATAAAATACAAGCACAAATAGAAAATTCAAATGAAAAATTTTTAGGATATTTTTGGAAAAAAGTAAAAAGTATAATCAATATATTAAAGCCTTGCAAATGTTTAGTAAATTTGATTTTTTAAATTATGAGATATATGTCTTAGTTTTAAAATTTTTAAGATGCTTTGATTATTGAATTTGTTTTCTTAGTGTGTGAATTTTATCCTTTCCTAAAGCAAAATAATGTCTTTGTTTTTTCTACAAAAAAATTTAAGACTGGCAAGTATTTATTTCTTAGTGAGTAAGAACAAAAATTAGAAAAAATAAAAGTGCAGTTTTTGCATTTTTATTTTTGTATTAAAATTGATAGTGCAATCTAGTTTTTTCTATTTTTAAAATATACTTTTGAAGATACATATTTTTTAATTCATTTTCTATATTTATAATATTTTTTTTCAAAGTATTTTTTAATACTTTTATATGGCTATTTATTGTGAGTATCCATTCTAAGTGTTCTTTAATCCAAAGATGGTTTTTATTGAAAGCCTCTTCTTTTGTTTTTGGATTAAATATATAAATTCTAGCAAGATTGAGTTCAAATTGAGCATTTAAAGAATCTGCAATAGAACGTAATATTAATACTTTGTGCATTTTTTCTTTGAAGATATCTAATTGGTTTATAATATTATTAAAATTTTTCTCATTATTGCTTAAAAAATACAAAGTATTAAAAGTGAGAGTGCATTCTTTTTCTAAAATATTGCATATTTTTATAGCCTTATGAACTTTGTAAAACGACTTTAACATAAGTTCTATTTGTTTATTAAGGTTAGATTTTTCAAGTTTGGTAAAATATTTTTTTGGTTCTTTTTCAAGAATTTTTTGACAAACTTCTTTAAAAGGTTTTTCTATAGTTTCCTCTATTCTAGCTCCACCTTCGGTGCAGTTATATGTCGTTATATTAAGAAAATTTTTTGCATATAATATTTTTTTCTCCAATTCGGTTTTAAACATAATCCATGTATTTGTTGTTGGAATAAGGTTTTTGCCACCATAAGCTAATATTTTTAAGTTGTAATGGATTTCTTGAGGATTATAGGTATCATATTTTCCGTAGTGATATTCTTCTGGATGTGAAGATCCATCACTGCCATAAGCTAGATCCTGTCCTACTAAAAAGATATTTTTATATTCTAGTTTTAGTGCTAAAAAATAAGCCATATTTGCAACACTGGGGCATCCCGTTGAATATTCAAATTGCTTTAAGTGAAAATATTTATCCAAAGGTAGCATTCTTTGGATAAATATAAATTTACGATGATTTTGTTTTAAATATTTGACCGTGTTAAGATGTGTGACACTTGATAAAATAAAAATTATATCTTGATCAAATTCTCCAAAATCATTATTAAAAAATTCACTAGTTTCTTTAATTCTTTCTACAGATAAAACATAATCAGGTTTTATGTCATGTTTTGCTAGTATAGGATAAGCACTATCAGCACAAAAAATAGTTGCTTTGTCTGCATATTTTTTAAGCAAAGGAAGTTGTTTAATTAAAGAAGGACCCGTTGAAACTATAATAGCGTGTTTGGAACTACCTTTTCTTTTAAGCATTAATTCTTTGAATGAAAAATTTGAAATAATATCCGGAAGGTTGTAAATAAAATTTTCTATACCCTTGAGAGCGTCTTGAGAGTCGGTTCCTTTTGCTAATATAGCTTGTTTTATATGTATTTGCATATTTTGATTCGTTTTTATAATATCTTCTTGGTATCTTTCATAATAATCACAATGAATATCTAAAAAATAAACACGCAAAAAGTTGAAAAAAGGACTATTTGAACAGATGTTGTTATATGTGTTAATATCAATTGATTCTATATCTAAAATAACTAATCGGCGATCTTTTAATTCTTCACTAAAATCTATACATTGAAAACTTAAATAAATAAATTCTATTTCTTTTTCAAAAATAATTATTTTTTGTCTATTTTTGTTTTGTAAAAGAGCTTTATATAAAATTCCATTCCCAAAACCATAAAAATAAAGCACAGGATATAAAAGATATTTATCATTATATAAGTTTAGTTTCTCATTTAATTCACTAAGGGTATTGCTATATACTGTATACCCTTCCTCATAGTGTATAAAATTAATATCTAGAGAATCTTTTCCTTGTAGAATTTGGAATTTTTGAGGTTTAAAATTTTCTAACTTTTCTTTTAATATTTTATTGTTTAAGGCTTCTAGATTTTTATTAAATAAAAATAAATTCATTTTTTATCCTTTAAAATGTTCATGATTTTATTATACTTAAATTTTAAATTATTGATAAGTGGTTAATATATTTTGCTATATTTTTAAAAGTAAAACGATAGAAGGTAGTATGAATCACGAATTTTATATGAATTTAGCCATAGATGAAGCTTGGAAATATCAGCTTTTAACCTACCCTAATCCAGCCGTAGGCTGTGTGATCTTAGATAAAAATGGCAAAATCTTAAGCATAGAAGCACACAAAGAAGCAGGTAAGGCTCATGCAGAACTTGAAACAGTGAGCAAAGCCTTAAAAGCACTTAATCCAAATTTAGATTTACCACAAAATACAAACGATTTGCATGAGTTTATTTGTCAAAATCATCAGGGGTTATTAAAAGGCGCTAGTGCTTATGTGAGCTTAGAGCCTTGCAATCATCAGGGCAAAACCCCACCTTGTGCGAAACTTTTTAGCACACTTGGTTTTAGTGAAGTTTTTATTGCCACTAAAGATGAACACAAGCTTGCAAGTGGTGGAGCAGAGTTTTTAAAAAATCAAGGCATAACAGTTCATATGGGAATTTGCGAGCAAAGAGCCAAAGAGCTTTTAAAGCCTTTTTTAAAATGGCAAAAATCAAGCTTTAAATTTTTTAAACTAGCCCTTTCTTTAAATGGCTCTGTTTATGGTAAAAGCGTAAGTTCTAAAGCAAGTAGAACTTACGCTCATGTATTACGCTCAAAGCTTGATTTGCTTGTAGTAGGTGGAGAAACTATAAGACATGATAGGCCTATTTTAGATGCAAGGCTAGCCCAAGCTAAAGCACCAAATTTATGCATACTGAGCCGTCAAAATTTAGAAAGTTTTGATCCAAACATTCCTTTATTTAGCGTAGCTGAAAGAGAAATTTTTACAAGCATTCCTAGCAAAGCAAAGCTTATCATGTATGAGGGTGGGGAGAATTTTTTAAAAGCCTTTAAAGATGAGTTAGATATGCTTTTGATTTTTTCAAGCTCAAATTTAAATACTCTTGAAAATGTTAAGTTAGATTTAAAGCTAAAGCCTTTATACAAAGGCTTTTTAGAAAATGATACTTATGGATTTTATGAGATTATTAAATTTTAGTAGATTTTTTGTGAGCTTACTTGTGTGAAAAATCGTGCTAAAGTGTTAGCAAAAAAGCTAGCACTTTGCTCTTCCAATCGTTTTAAAAACTTATCTATAGCATCTTCTTTTTGCCAGATAGGGTTTTGTACTTTGGCTAGTTTTTCTACTTCTTTTTTGGCTTGCTCGTAATTGCCTATTTTATCAATGAGTTTTAATTTTAAAGCTTCGTTTGCTAAAAATACTTTCGCATCAGCCCATGAGTTTGTTTGGTTTAAGTCTAGCTTGCGATTTTTAGCTACAAATTGTGTGAAAAGCTCATAGCTTTGATTAGCTAAATTTTGTAAAAAGTCTTTTTCATCTTCGCTCCATTTACGCATGAAAGTTCCTGCTTCTTTATAGCTTCCTGCTTTGATAGTTTGCTCATTTATACCAAGTTTTTGTGCAAGCTCACTTACTTCAAAGCCTTGCATGATTACCCCAATAGACCCTACAAAGCTAGCAGGATTAGCAATGATCATATCAGCTCCCACCGCACTTAAGTAACTCCCACTTGCTATAGTTCCACCTGTATAGACTACCACAGGTTTTTTAGCTTTAAGATCTTGTATAGCTAAGGCTATTTCCATACTTGGCGCAAAAGCTCCACCAGGGCTATCTATAAAAAGCAAAACTCCTTTTATAGCTTTATCATCTTTGGCTTTGTAAATTTGTTCTAAAAGATTGCTCGCATCGCTAATTTCACCTTTAAGATTAATTTGTGCTAAGTTTGCATTAGAAAGTTTGACATTATCCCCGCTTGGAGTAAGGATTAAAAACACGATAAATAAAAATACAAAGGTTTTAAAATAAGTGTTGATATAAGAGATGATTTTTCCAATTCCTTTAAAAAATGATTTTATAATTTGCATTCTTTTCCTTCTATAAAAAGTTTTAACACTTCTTTGCTTTGTAAGATAAACTGCAAAGGAAGTTGTTTTAAATTTACACTATTTGGTAAAGCAAAAAGACTAAAATCTGCTATTTTGCCTTTTTGAATTTGGCCTAGGTTTAAATTTAAAGCTTTTGCGGCTTTGTTTGTTGCCATTAAAAGCAATATTTTAGCAAAATTTTCTAACTCTAAATCATCATGTATAAGTAAATTTGCTCTCATTTCATCAAGCATACTTAAAGAAGTATTTGAACTCAAACCATCAGTTCCTAGATGGATATTAACACCATTTTTTAAAGCAGATTTTAATTTAAAAGTATTTTTACTCAAAAGTCTGTTTGAAAAAGCACAATGCGTGATCGAGTGTAAATTTTTATCTAATAAATCCCATTCTTTAAAATACACACAATGTGTAAATAAAGTCCTTTGATCTTTAAAAAGCTCTAAAAAGCTTTGTGGGGTATAAAATGGCATAGGATTTTTGCTAAATTTAGCTAAGCTCTTTTTAAAACCACTTTTTTTAAACCTTAGCCAGTTGTTTTCATGATTACTTTCAAGAAAATGTGTGCTTAGTAAATGATCATTTTCTCTAGCAAGTTTTATAGCAAATTTGGCAAGTTCTGGGTGGGTTGAGTAGGGTGCATGCACTGAAATAGCAGGGATAAATTTAGAAGTTTTAAAACGCATGCTTTTTTCATAGCGAGTTAAAAATTCTTCTTTTTTAGCTTGGATAAAATTTTCATTTGAGCCTAAAATTTCATTAAAAAATACCACTCTAGCTTGTGAATTGACACAAGGGTTTAAATCATTCCCAAAACTTGAAATTTCTCCTATGGTAGCAGTGCCACTTTTTAGCATTTTATGGATATTTTGTGAGATTAATTTTTCTTTGGCTTTTTCGTTTAATTGCTCGCGGTTATTAAAAACGCTATCAAGCCATTTTAAAAAGTCTCCAAATTTCCATAGACTAATATTTGCACTAAATTCTAAATGCGTGTGTGGATTGATAAAAGCAGGTAAAAGCAAGGTATCTTTTGGAGTTGGTATAAGCTTAGCTTGTGGGTAAGATTTTTGTAAATTTTCTAAGCTATCAATTTCTAAAATATTATCATCAAAAAGAACTGCTTTGTTTTCTAAAATATTAAAATCATCATCGCAAGTTAAGATGATTTTAGATGCTATTATAAACATTTTACCTCCTTTAAAAAGGGAAATTGTAGCTAAAATTTAGCTTTAAAATGCTATAATATAGTAAATTTTACTAAATAAAGGTTAGATTATGAAAGTTATGGTGATACAAGGACCAAACATCAATATGCTTGGTGTGAGAGAAACTCATATTTATGGTAATATGAAAATGGAAGATATCCATGAGCAAATGAAACAAGCCGCAAAACAAGCTAATGTAGAGATTGAGTTTTTTCAAAGTAATTTTGAAGGTGAGTTAGTTGATAAAATTCAAGAATGCTTAGGCAGTGTAGATGGAGTGATTATTAATGCAGCTGCTTATGCACACACTTCTATAGCAATCCGCGATGCGATTGCAGCGATTAATATGCCTGTGATTGAAGTGCATATTAGCAATACTTATAGAAGAGAAGAATTTAGACAAAAAAGCATGATAGCACCAGTTTGTGCAGGTAGTGTGGTAGGTTTTGGTCCTTTTGGTTATCATATGGCTTTAATGGGACTTTTCCAAATTTTTGATCAAATTAATGCATATAAAGCAGCTCAAGCAAAAGCGCAACAAGCAAATCAATGAATTTTATCTTAAAAAACGAAAATGCACTTTTTTATGAGTGTGGCTATTCTTGCGATAATGCTTTGTTTTTAAAACTTGAAGATGAAGCTTTTTTCATCACTGATGCAAGATATAGCTTTGAAGCTAGCGAAATGATAAAAAATGCTAAGGTAGTTTTAGCACAAGATCTTTTTGCTAGTGCTAGAGAGCTTTTAGAAAAAGCAGGAATTGATAGGGTGTGTTTTGACCCAAAAGACTTTAGCTATTTTGAATTTAAAGAACTTAGTAAAAGTGCAAATATCGTTTTTGAAGAAAAATTAGATTTGAGTAAAAATAAACGCATTATAAAAAATGCTAAAGAATTACAGCTTTTGCAAAAGGCTGTAAATTTTGGCAAAGAATGCTTTGAAGAATTTGCTAAATTTATCAGCCAAGAAGGTTATGGAAAAAGTGAAAAAGAATTACATTTTAAAGCATGTGAAATTTTTCAAAAAAAAGGTGCTTTAGGACTTTCTTTTTCACCTATTGTGGCTATTAATGAAAATGCGGCTAAAGCACATGCTTTACCTAGTGATAAATGTTTAGAATATGGAGATTTGTTATTAGTTGATGCGGGTGTAGTTTATCAAAGGTATTGTTCTGATCGCACAAGAACAGCTTGTTTTGATGAGAGTGGCATAGTGTTTGATAAAAATAAGCCAAATTTTAAAGACAAAGAAATTATGCAAATTTATGAAGTGGTTAAACAAGCTCAGCTTCAAGCCATAGAAAAAGCACGCGTTGGTATGAGATCAAGTGAGCTTGATTTTATCGCAAGAGAAGTGATTAAAAACGCAGGTTTTGAAAAAGAATTTATTCATAGTTTAGGACATGGAGTGGGACTTGATATACATGAGTTACCAAACATTAGTCCAAGAAGTGATTATGAGCTAAAAGAAGGTATGGTATTTACCATTGAACCTGGAATTTATATCAAAGATAAACTAGGTATTAGGATAGAAGACATGGTCTATCTTGATAAAGAAAAGGCAGTGGTGTTATAATTTGCTGGTTAAAGGAGCTAGAAGGTTAGAAAAAATTCGTTTTTTTCCTTTTTATTCGAATGAAAAAAAAAGAGGAAAATACATAGCCATTATAGGACTTGGAAGTAATATAGAAGATGAAAAAAAACGCTTTCGGAGTTTATTTAGGCTTTTAATGCAAGATAAACGCTTGCAAGTATTGCAAACATCGCCATTTTTGATTAATAAAGCTTTTGGCTTTGAAGAGCAAAAAGACTTTACTAATGCAGTGATGGTTGTAAGTACAAGTTTGCATGCAAGAGCACTTTTAAAAGTTTTGTTTTTTTATGAGTTTAAATTCAAAAGAAAAAGAACTTTTAAAAATGCTCCTAGAACGCTTGATTTGGATTTGTTGTATTTTTCAAAAAAAGCGCGTAAAGATGAGTATTGCACAGTGCCTCATGTAGGGCTAAATGATAGAATTAGTGTAACTTTGCCTTTGGGCTTGTTAAGATAAGGAAAAATATGGGACAATTGATTCATACTTTTACAGTTGAAAGCACAGATGAGATTATACCTAAGGTTAAGCAAGATTATGGTGATAAGGCTTTGATAGTAACTAATAAGCAAATTCGTCCAAAAACTATCAATCAAAAACCTTTATACGAGGTTATAGTAGCGATTGAAGAAGCTGATTATGAAGAACATTTAAAGCAAAACAATTTACCTATGCCACCAAAGAAAAAACCAAATACAGCAAGTTTCCCTGAGGCTAAAATTCAAGCTCCAAAACTTGAAGATGAAAAAAAAGAAGAAGATGTAGTGCTTGATTTTTCTTCAAAAGCTAAGCAAAAACCTATTAATCCTTATTTAAATACAAGCAAAAAAGATGATAATTTTTTAAATTTAAAAAATAAACTTTCTCAGGTTAGTTCAGAAATTAGCAAGGTTTCAAACTATCAAGATTTTTCTATGCCAAATCCAAATTATGATAAAAAAATAGAAGCTTTTGAAAAACAAATGAACAAGCTTAATGATAAAATGAATTTACTTGTGGATATGATGTGGGATGATAAGGCAGATTTACGCAAAGAATTAGCTATACCACCTGAGTTTGCAAGTATTTATAAGCAAGCCAAAGCAAGCGGTATGCAAGAAGCGCATTTAGAAGCGATTATGAAAGCGACTATTGAAAATATGCCAAGCACCATGAAAGCAAATCAAGAAGCAGTGCAAAGGTATTTTTACTCACTTTTGCGTAATATGCTTCCATGTCGTTTGGAAAGTGAAATTAAAAAGCAAAAAATCATGATGTTAGTAGGTCCAACAGGAGTAGGTAAAACTACAACTTTAGCAAAGCTCGCTTTTCGCTATGCTTATGGAGATAGACGCTACAAAACCGGTATTATAACTCTTGATACGTATAGAATAGGTGCAGTAGAACAGCTTTTTCAATATGCTAAGATGATGAAACTTCCTATTATTGATAGTATAGAGCCAAATGATTTAGATGATGCAATTAGAAGTTTAAATACTTGTGAGGTTATTTTAGTAGATACAACAGGAAATTCACAGTATGATAAAGTAAAACTTGAAAAAACAAAAGAATTTTTGTCGCATTCTAATGCGCAAATTGATGTAAATTTGGTACTTTCAGCAAATACAAAATACGAAGATTTATTAGAAACATATAATAATTTTTCATTTTTAAATATAGACACTTTAATCATTACAAAATTTGATGAAACAAAAGTGTTTGGAAATGTATTTTCTTTGCTTTATGAAACTAGCACTCCGATGAGCTTTTTTTCCATAGGTCAAGAAGTGCCTGATGATATAGAAGTGGCTAATAGTGACTTTTTAGTGCGTTGTGTGTTAGAAGGTTTTAGAAGGGATGAAAATGAGTAATCAAGCAGAAAAATTAAAAGATCTAGTAAAAAATGAAAACTCCAATGTAAAACATACTCATTTTATCGCAGTTACTAGCGGTAAAGGTGGGGTTGGAAAAAGTACTTTTAGTGCAAATTTGGGTAACATCCTAGCTAAAAATGGTTATAAAGTAGGGCTTTTTGATGCAGATATTGGGCTTGCAAATTTAGATGTGATTTTAAATGTGCGTGTAGAAAAAAACCTTTTGCATGTTTTAAAGGGTGAATGCTCGCTAGAAGATATTTTAATAGAAGTAAAGCCAAATTTATGGCTTATCCCAGGTGAAAGTGGCGATGAAATTTTAAAATATAATGATAAAAATATTTACGAGAGATTTTTAAATCAAACAAGTATTTTAGATGATTTAGACTTTTTAATCATTGATACAGGAGCAGGTATAGGTGGTAATATAGGAAATTTCTTAGAAATGTCTGATGAGGTTATTGTCATCACTGTGCCTGATCCTGCTGCGATTACTGATGCTTATGCTACTATAAAAACCACTTCAAAGACTAAAGAGAATTTATTAATGGTGTTTAATGTTGTTAAAAATGAAAATGAGGCTTTGAGAATTTTTGATAACATTAAAAAAGTAGCAGATATTAACATTAAGCATAATTTAAATTTAGAATTTTTAGGATTTTTAGGTCAAAGTAAAGATATTAGTTCTAGTATTAAAAAAAGAACTTTATTTAGTGATGATGACACTAATGCAAGTGATGAGCTCAAAGCCATAGCTTCTAAGCTTTTGTATAGGTTGGAACAAAAAGTGCTTAATAATGTGGGAGATAAAAGCATTGTGAGTTTTTTCAAAAAGCTTTTGGATCGTTTTTAGATTGAGGGAAAAAGATGAGACCAGAGAATTTTGTTGCTTTTTTTACTGTTTGTGGTTTTTTTATAGGATTAATGTTTACCATAGTTAATATAGAAGATGCAGTAGAGATAGTTGTATATACTTGTTTGATTACTTTTGTATTTTATGTGTTAATCCATATAGTAATTATGATTTTTGTAGATGTTAATAAAATTAGCGGTAGAAGCTTTAATAAAGAAAAATACGAAAATGAAAATAATAGTTTTATAGCAGAATTAGCCGCAAGAGAAAAGAAAATGGATTACTTGCTTGAAAAACTTCAAGAAGAGCGTGAAGGCCTTAAAAAGCTTGAAAGCTCTTCAAAAAGAAAAGTAAAACATGCAGCCGCATAATGCCTATGCTTCTACGCTAAAAAAAGAACAAGATGACTTAGTCATCTCTTATATGCCAGCATTAAGAGCTATGGCTTTTAGACTTAAAGAGCGTTTGCCTGCAAGTATTGATGTAAATGATTTAATTAGTATTGGCGTAGAGGAAATGATCAAACTCTCACGCCGTTACGATAAAGAACAAAATGATAATTTCTGGGGTTTTGCAAGAAAAAGAGTTAATGGAGCTATGCTTGATTATCTAAGAAGCCTTGATGTAATGAGTAGAAGTAATAGAAAAATCATCAAAGATATTGACGCTATTATAGATGAGTTTTATCAAGAAAATGAAAAAGAGCCTGATGATGAGTATTTAGCACAAAGACTAAATTTAGAAGTAGAAAAGGTAAAAGAAGCAAGAGCGGCTCATGCTATATCGCTTGTTATGCCTTTGGATGAACAGCTAAATTGCTTTAATGATAGCAATATCATAGAACAAATAGAAAAAGAAGAATTAATAGAAAAAATCAATACAGTTTTGGAAGAATTTAAAGAAAGAGAGAAGCTTGTAATACAGCTTTATTATTATGAAGAATTAAATTTAAAAGAAATCGCAGAGATTTTAGAGATTAGCGAGTCAAGAATTTCACAAATTCATAAGCGTTTGCTTAAGAAGATTCGAGAAAGGCTAGTTTAATGGCTGAGATACTTTCCCAAGAAGAAATTGATGCTCTTTTAGAAGTTGTTGATGATGATAGTGATGAAAGTGCAGCTTCTTCGAAATTAGAAGAGCTAGAAGATAAAAGAGATATAGTAGTATATGATTTTAAGCGTCCAAACAGAGTTTCTAAAGAACAACTTCGTTCTATTAAAGGGATTCATGATAAATTAGCAAGAAATCTTGCTTCGCAAATTTCATCTATGATGAGAAGTATAGTTGAGATTAAACTTCACTCGGTGGATCAAATGACTTATGGTGAGTTTTTGATGTCTTTGCCTTCGCCAACAAGCTTTAACGTTTTTTCAATTAAACCTTTAGATGGAAACTGCGTTTTAGAGATTAATCCAAGCATTGCTTTTCCTATGATAGATAGACTTTTAGGTGGTCAAGGAGAGAGTTTTGACGCCTTAAGAGAACTTACAGAAATCGAGCTCAATTTGCTTGATTCTATTTTGCGTATTATTATGCAAAGACTTAAAGAAAGCTGGATGAATGTTACTGAAATTTATCCAAGTGTTGAAGCAAAAGAATCAAGCCCAAATGTTGTGCAAATTGTTTCTCAAAATGAAATTGTTATCATGGTGGTAATGGAGATTATCATCGGAAATTCAAGTGGTATGGTAAATATTTGTTATCCTGTTGTGCATTTGGAAAGTATTTTGAGTCGTTTGGCAAATCGTGATATTATGATGGGTGAAACTTCGGCTAAAAAATCAAGAAATAAAGAACTTAAAACCTTGATCGGTCGTGCTGAGGTAATTTATGAAGCTATGCTTGGTAAGACTTTTATCAATGTAAATGAATTTTTAGATTTAAAACAAGGAGATATTTTAAAGCTTGATAGAAGTGCAGATGATAAAGCTATAGTAGCTATTGATAAAAAAGAAGTATTTTTAGCTCAAGTGGGGCTTCATAGATTTAGAAAGTCAATTAAAATCTTAGAACTTATCAAAACTGATAAAGATGAGATTAAAGAAATGCTTGAAAAATATGAAGATGAAAGAAGAGCAAAAGCAAATTCGTATGATGATAATGAAGAACTAGAAGAGGAAGACGATGATCAATGATTTTTTAGGCATATTCGTCAATGAATGTGTAAGTACAATAGAAGGTTTAACAGGAAAAAGTGCTGAATTTAGTGAGTATTATGAGTATGATGTAAATTCTCAAGATTCTATGACTCCACCATTAGTTAGCGCTACTTTTAGCGTTAATAATGAAATGAAAATTAAAATCCTAGCCAGTGCAGTTTTAATGAGTGCAATTGGTGAGTGGATGATGGGAGAAGAAGAAATCTCCAAAAACAGTGAGCTTAATGAAGATGAAATGGACGCTGCTAAAGAAGCTATACAAAATATCATCTCAGCATTTTCTACAACCTTAGGTGCGCAAAAAGAAATTCCAAAAATGGAGTTTAGTCTAGAAAATTGTGAATTTGTTGCAGATAGCTTAGAACTTGGTGGTTTTCATAAATTATATTTATATAATGTAAAAATAGCTGATTTAGAAGAAAAAATTTCTTTGGTTTTTGATGAAAAAATTTATAAGATTTTAACCAAAACTGACTTAGAAGAAATTGTAGCAACAAATGAAGATCATACACAAGATCATAAAGCCTTGGCTAATGTAGAAGAGCTAAGAAATATCGGTTTGATCATGGATGTACTCTTACCTATAAGAGTGCGTATAGGTAGTAAAAAAATGCTTTTAAAAGATGTTTTAACCATGGATATAGGTTCGGTTATCGAGCTTGATCAATTAGCAAATGATCCTTTAGAAATTTTAATAGGTGATAAAAAAATTGCTTATGGGGAAGTAGTTATCGTAGATGGAAACTTTGGAGTGCAAATTACTGAGATAGGCTCTAAAAAAGAAAGATTAGAACAGCTAAGATGAAAGAATATATCATTGAAGATATTGCCTATCTTAAAGAATTAGAAAAAATTCAAAAAGGCATAACTTTTTTTGGTTCTGCACGCTTAAAAGAAGATAATGAGTATTGTATTTTGGCTTCAAAATTAGCTCAGAAGTTAGCAGATCTTGGTTATAGTATCATCAGTGGTGGTGGCGGTGGCATTATGCAAGCTGCAAATTATGGGGCTATGCAAAGTCAAACTTCACACTTAAAATCTTTTGGATTTAATATACATTTACCATTTGAGCAAAAAGCAAATGACTTTTTAGAGTATAATATCACTTTTAAGAGCTTAGCCATTCGCAAAATGGCTCTTATTCAAAAGAGTCTAGCTTTTGTGATTTTCCCAGGCGGCTTTGGAACATTAGATGAATTTTTTGAAATTCTTACTCTTAAACAACTTAGTTTTAAAAAGGATGTTCCTATTATTTTAGTTGGGCAAAAATTTTGGCAACCTCTTGATGAATTTATCAAAACTTCTTTACTAGGACTTGGAACTATATCTAAAAATGATGAGTTAAAGTATAGTATAAGTGATGATTTAGATGAAATTATAAGAATGATAAAGGAAAAAGATGAAAATTCTTGTTGCAATGAGTGGGGGTGTAGATAGTACTGTAACTGCTTATAAGTTAAAACAAGCAGGACATGAGATCATAGGTTGTTATATGAAGCTTCATGGAAAAGCTAATTATCATGAAGAAAATATACAAAAAGTTGAAAAAGTTGCTAAATTTCTAGACATTAAATATCATATTTTAGACTTACAAGAAGATTTTAAAAATCAAGTTTATATGCCTTTTGTTAATACCTACAAAGAAGGAAAGACGCCAAATCCTTGCGCTTTGTGTAATCGCTTTATCAAGCTTGGTAAGCTTTTGGAATTTGCTAAGAGTTTGGGTTGTGAAAAATTAGCCACAGGTCATTATGCAAGGATAGAAAATGGTTTGATTAAAACTGCAGTTGATGAGAGTAAGGATCAAAGCTATTTTCTAGCAAATGCAGATAAAGAGGCTTTGGAGTATTTGATTTTTCCTCTTGGAGAGATGAAAAAAGAAGATGTAAAAAAATTTGCTTCTACAATCGATGTTTTAAAATCTTTTGCAACACAAAAGGAAAGTTCTGAGATTTGTTTTGTGGAAGATACTTATGTGCAAGTTTTAGATCAGTTTATGGATACTAAAATTCCAGGTATTGTAAGAGATAGTAGTGGTAAAGAAGTAGGAAAACACGAAGGTTATATGCACTATACCATAGGTAAAAGAAGAGGTTTTGAGGTACGCGGGGCTCATGAGCCACATTTTGTATTAAAAATTGATCCTAAGAAAAATGAAATCATAGTAGGTAAAAAAGAAGAGCTTAAGATAAGTGAATTTAACCTTGATAATATTAATTTATTTATCGATGCTAAAGAATTAGATTGTGAAGTAAAAATACGCTATAGATCAAGATCAACCCCATGTAAAGTTTTGATTAATGAAGATAAAAGTGCAAAAATCATCTTACAAGAGCCTGTTTATGGGCTTGCTAGCGGACAAATGGCGGTATTTTACGATAAAGATTTAGTGCTTGCAAGTGGATTTATAAATTAACGCTAAAGGGTTGCACCCCTTTGGCGTTGCACCCTTATGTAATTATACTAACTTTTTTTTAAAAATTAAAATTATTTTATTGTAATAGAAAATAAGAAAATTGTAGTTGAGGTTTTTCTAAGATTGATTAAGTAAATCTTATCTTAGAAAAATTATATTGCATTTGATAGGTTGATTTTATTCAGCCATATCAACAATTGCTCCACTATTTTGACATCTTTCTTTATTCCATTTTCTTGTATCACATGCTCCATAAACTATTTCATGTTTATTCAAATCGCCATTTTTATAGTTGATATAAACAACATCTCCATATTGTATTTGTCTATTTGCAACCTCTTTAGCTAATTCATCTTGAGTCGGTTTTATATATTCAAAATCTTCAGCTACTTTAGGGTGTTTTTCTTTTAAAGCATTTAAATCAACATCTTTAAGGCTTTTTATCACAACATTAGAGCCATAATCTTTTTTTAAAGTTTTAATGAATAAATCATAACCACCTTTAGAACCTCTACTTGGATCATATTTATAATCTACTCCATTAGCACATGCTATAAAAGAAATTAATGCTAAAGCACCAAACATTGTTTTTTAATCATTTTTTATCCTTTTCGTTTTAGTTTGTGAAGTTTATCATAAATGAAGTTAAATCAAAAAATTACGAATTAAAATATCTCCATAATACTTATATCAAACCATAAAAGATCAAATTTAAGTAAAATTCCATAAATCACAGCACTAAATAATCCTGCGAAAATTCCTGCTAAAACATCATCTAGCATTACACCTAAACCGCCTTTGGTTTTTTTGTCAATTTTACCTATGATAGAAGGTTTTGTGATATCAAAAAATCTAAATAAGACAAAAGAAAGTAAAAAAGTAAAAACACTTTGTCCGCAAATTGCCAAAGCTAAGAACACTCCTACAACTTCATCTATTACAATATGCTTATCATCATGTTTACCTGTTTGTTTTTCGTATTGATCGATGATTTTTATAGAGATTAAAAAAAGCAAAATTGCAAGTAAGATCAAAGTTCCTATACCCAAATACCTTAAAATAAAAAAAGCAGGGATTAGCGCTGCTATTGCGCCAAAAGTTCCTGGAGCTTTATTAACACTACCTGAATAAAAAAAAGTTAAAAATAATTTTTGCATGATTACACCATATATGACATTTGATGGAGTTTTATAAGTTGCTCATAAAATTCTTTATCGCCTCTATATTCTAAAATACCATGCGTAGGGAAAAGATTACTATAGATATTTTGTTTATTATGGAAACGATTTGGAAAAAGCTCTGATAAAATCAAAGCAGAAATTTCTCTTCTTATAAAAACTGCTGGTGGAATGATACCAAGTCTGAGTAAATTTTTTAAAGAATCGCCATGATATTTCATATGATGATGAGCTCCATGTGGGCATGATTTGGTGCTTACTATCATTTTACACTCATCACAAAATACAAATTCAGGAAGTATGGTCACTTCTATATTGTAATCTTTTGCAAAATCATCAAGTACAGTAAAGGCTCTGTTTTGATTAAAATACATTCCAAGCCCTGCGTGATTTTGTCCTACAAAAAGTTTATTACAATCAAAACTTTTAGCCAAAGCACACTCAAGCACCGGATTTAAATGCGAGGCAAAAATTTTGATATTATGTAAAGGTATGAGTAAAACTCTAGAGGATGGTAAATAATTTTGCGCAAAAACATCAAAGCAACGCTTTTTAAGTTTTAGATTTAAACCATTACTTTCGTAAGATTCTATAAGGAAAATAATTACTAGATCAGATTGCTCTATAGCCCATCTTAAAATTCTCTCATGTGCTCTATGAAAAGGATCAAAGCTTGAAACAATAGCAGTGATATTAGAAGGGTTTAATCTTTTTTTGATTTTTTCAAAATCTTCTTTTATAGCCTTGATACGATTGTGATAAATTTCAAATTCACCACTAATGCAAATTTCTCCAAAATCATCAATCAAGCATGTATTAGGTGTAAAAATATCATTAATGTTTTTATCGTTTTTAAATTTACTTTCTAAGATGATGTGACCTACTATTTGATCATTACATACAAAATCTATTTTGTCTTTAACTTTGGCATTTTCTATGATTTTTTTGTTTTCATTGTGTGGAGCAAAAGTTAAGGCGTAGGGAAATTTATATCCGTTTATTGCTTCATTTTTTAAAAATTCATCTCTTTCTTGTTCGTTCATCAATTTTGTAAAAGAACCAAAAATTCCTTCTTTAATGAAACATAAAACTTCGTATTCTTCTTCTGAGATTATAATGCTATTTTTTCTTTGTAATGCCATATTTCTTCCTTTTTTCCCATAAAGATTTTCTTGAAATTCCTAATTTTTTGGATAAATCCGTATCAGGAAAGATATTTTGATAACTAATGATAATATGCTTAACATAATCATCAATGGTTAAAATTCCATTACTTTCAAAACTTTTTTCATCTTCACCTAGCTCTAAAATTTGAAAATTGCTATGCTCAATATTCGTACTTGTATGTATAATAACAGCCTTTTTTAAAGCAAGGTTTAACACCTTTTCTTTTTCTAAAGGTTTTAGGGTTTGAAAATTAACCAAATAATACAAAGAATTGTCTTTGAAAATTTTATCTAAATTTTGCTGGTGTGAAAGATCTATATAAACATTTGCGATGTTGTGTTCGTTAGTATAATTAAATACAAAATGATCAGCAAAAATTTGATTATTAGTTTTTAAAATCAAAGGTAATTTGAATTTTTTATAATCAAAAGTTGGTAGTTTTGCTGTTTCAAATTTATGTTTTAAATATGCTTGATAGGTGCTATTTAGCATGGTGATTTTTTTAAATTCTTGAAAATGCTTAATCTTGCGCATTAATTCTTCTATCATGAAAGGTTTTTGTATGTAATCACTAGCACCAGATTTTAAAGGAGCTAAAACAGTATCTGAACTTATGTAAGATATGAGTAAAATAATGATTTTATGCTTAAAAATTTCTATAATATGTTCAAAATTAGCCATACTAGTAGAAAGCAAAATGATTTCATAATCATGATGAGTCAGCTCATTAACATTTGCGATGATATCACAATCATAACCTATAGAATTAAGCTTTGATCCTATGCTTTGGGCTAAATAAAATTCATTTTCTACTATTAAAACTTTCATAATTTCATCCAATCAAAATATTTTAAATTTACACTTGCTAAAACAGCAATCCCTTCTTTTCTTCCTACAAAACCTAGATGTTCTGTAGTGGTGGCTTTGATATTGATTTTATTTGGTGTGGTTTTTAATGTTTTAGCGATATTAAAAGCAATAGCTTCTTTAAAATCTTTCATTTTAGGTGTTTGAGCTATGATGGTAATATCAGCATTTACAAGCTCAAAACCATAATTTTGCACTAAAATATAAGCACTTTGTAATAAAAGCATAGAATCAGCGTTTTTATACTGCATATCATTATCTGGGAAAAGTTCACCAATATCTCCAAGCCCTGATGCACCCAAAAGCGCATCAATTAGCGCATGAGCTAGTACATCTCCATCAGAATGAGCTTTTAAACCCATATTTTTATGCACTTTTACTCCACCTAAAAGCAAGGCTCTTTGCTCTCCAAATTCATGCACATCAAAGCCATTTCCATTAAAAATATCCCAAGATGGTTTTGGTAAATTTAAGCTTTTCAAATCTTCTTTAAAGGTAATTTTTTTAGCTAACTCATCACCTTGTACATACCAAATTTTACCACCAATAGCTTGTATAGCTGTACTATCATCAGTGAAGTTTGAGCTTTGTTCTAAAGCTTTTTTTAGCATACTTGTGCGTGAAAGTTGAGGGGTTTGTATGAGTTTGATTTTATCTCTATCAATAGCTTCTTGAGCATAAATTGTAGTATCGCTTACTTTTAAAACAGGTGTAATACAATCAGCTTTGTCATGATTTTCTATGATATTGTTAAAAAGATTTTTAGAAATCAAAACTCTTGCAACATCACTAACTAAAACATATTCACTCTCAACCATGTTTAAAGCATTAAGTAAAGATTGTGCTCTAGTTGCACCACCTTGGACAAATTTATATTCAGGGGCAAATTTTTTCATATAAGAAATATTACCAGAAGTAACAACTATTTGTTTAAAAGGATAAAAAGAACTTAAATTTTTAGTAGCATAAAGCCATAAAGGTTGTTCGCCTAGTCGTAAAAACTGCTTTTTTACCGGAGCATTAAATCTTGATGATTCTCCCGCAGATAGCATAATCAAGGAAATATCTAACATTTGTTACACCTTAATTTCTTATTAATGTTACGATATTATACACCATAAAAGCCAAAATTTATATTTATGTTAGTAGAATTAATCATTTTAAATAATAAGGAGAAAAATTGAAGGAAAAAATCGAAGAAAGACTAAAACAAGTTATATATCCAGGCTTTAAAAAAGATATAGTTAGTTTTGGTTTTGTAAAAAAAATTGAATCAAACGAAAATCAAGCTCATATAGTAGTTGAAATTGTTTCAGCTAATGCTCAAATTGCACAAGAGCTTAGACTAAATATTGCAAACGCTTTAAAAGATTTAAATTTAGAGCTTAATTTAGAAATCATTCAACCAAAAATTCCTGAAGAAAAAAGCAATTCAAGAAGTGGTAAAAATATCGCTCCACAAATTAAAAATTTCCTTATGATTTCAAGCGGTAAAGGTGGGGTAGGTAAAAGTACTACAACTTTAAATTTAGCGATTTCTTTAGCAAAAATGGGCAAAAGAGTAGGACTTTTAGATGCAGATATTTATGGGCCAAATATACCAAGAATGCTAGGTGAGAGTAAAAGCAAGCCTGAAATTGTAGGTCAAAAAATTCGTCCTATTTTATCTCATGGAGTTTATATGATGAGTATGGGTGTGCTAATAGAAGAAGGTAAAGGTTTGATGTGGCGTGGCTCTATGATTATGAAAGCGATTGAGCAACTTTTAGCTGATGTGCTTTGGCCTGAACTTGATGTATTATTGCTTGATATGCCTCCTGGAACGGGTGATGCACAAATTACCCTAGCTCAAAGCGTGCCAGTGAGTGCGGGTGTGTGTGTAAGTACTCCTCAAGTAGTGTCTTTGGATGATAGTAAAAGAGCGCTAGATATGTTTGAAAAATTACACATTCCTGTTGCGGGTATTATAGAAAATATGAGTGGCTTTTTATGTCCCGATAATGGCAAAGAATATGATATCTTTGGTAAAGGCACCACAGAAGAAATGGCAAAAGCTTATAAATGTGAAGTTTTAGCTCAAATTCCTATCGAAATGAGTGTAAGAGAAGGTGGAGATAGTGGTAAGCCTGTGAGTTTTTATATGCCTGAGAGTGTAAGTTCAAAAAGATATTTACAAGCTGCTGAAAAAATTTGGGAATTTATAGAAAAGGTTAATCAAGAAGGTAAAGTAGATAATTCAGCTATTCAACCTACAATGAATGGCAAAAGTGCGTGCTCACAATAAGGAGGAAAATATGTCAATAGAAAGTAAAGAAGAATTTTTAAATTTAATCAAGCAAATCGAACAAAGGATTAATTATAAAAAGCCTAAAGCTTTTGCTATAGCAAGACTTGATCTAAGTCAAGTTGATCCTAATAAAAAACTTCAAGCTAATTTTGGTGTGATTAATTTTGAGCAAAATTATGCCGCTGCAGCTGTTATGTTTGAAGCTTTTTTTAGAAGAGGGGTTGATGTTGACTTTAACGAAAGTGAGTTTGTGGCTATTTTAATTAAAGAAGATTTGGATTTTGCGCTTGAATGCTTTGCACCATTTTTACAAGAGCAAGGCCATAAAAATATAGAAGCAATCAAAGCAGCAAAGGAAAATTTTAGAGAAAATGCTTTTTCTTTTGTTTGTATTTTTGAAGATGAAGCACCAAAAAGTTTAGAAAGTGTGTATTTAAAACTTTATTTGCTTTCCAATAAAAAAGTACCTTTAAGAAGTTTAAATTTAACAGGCGCTTTTGGGATTTTACCAAATGTTGCATGGAGCGATAATAAGCCTATTGATTTGGACTTTTTAAGAGAAAATGAGATTGATTTAAAAATGAGTGGAAGGTATCCAAGGGTTGATTATGTAGATAAATTTCCAAGATTTTTAGCTCATGTTATTCCTGAGGATAATACTAGAATTTTAGAAAGTTCTAAAGTGAGAATGGGGGCGGTTTTAGCTGCAGGTACTACTATAATGCCAGGGGCTGCTTATGTGAATTTTAATGCAGGTACAACTGGAGCTTGTATGGTAGAAGGACGCATTAGTTCTTCAGCTGTTGTGGGTGAAGGTAGCGATGTAGGAGGCGGCGCTTCTATACTTGGTGTTTTAAGTGGTACAAGTGGTAATGCTATTAGCATCGGTAAAGCTTGTCTTTTGGGTGCAAATTCAGTTACTGGAATTCCTTTAGGGGATAATTGTATCGTTGATGCGGGTATTGCTGTTTTAGAAGGGACTAAATTTGCTTTAAAAAATAAAGAAGAACTTCAAAAAATCAATCCTGATTTTAAATTTGATAAAGATATATACAAAGGTTTAGAATTAGCAGGATTAAATGGTTTGCATTTTAGACAAGATTCTCAAAGTGGAGTGATGATAGCAGCTTTTAATAAAAAGGCTGTAAAACTTAATGAAGATTTGCATTAATTCTTAGCCCTTATGGGTTAAGAATTTTAAATAATTCATGCAGTTTATAAATACACACGCTAGGATGATGTTTAATGCTTCTTGTGTAGTAAAATCTCCTTGCTATCTTTTTTATAAAGCTTTTGCACAAAATTAAAATTCCACCATTTGTAAGTTTTGAAATTTAAATTATGGGTGGTATTTATATGAAAATTTATATAAGAAAGATTTTGAAAGTTTTGGTTTAAACCAGGTGCTTGAAAGGCATAGACTTCTTTTACCACGCTAGGAAAGGTTCTTGCAAAAGCTTGAGCTAGATATCCTCCTAAAGAATGCTCTATGATGATGAGTTTTTTATCAATGGTGTATTTTTGTTTGAGTTGATTGTAAAAATACTGCATGGATTGAATTTGATCTTTTGGAGTTTTGTTAAGTAAAATCAAAAAATCACTATAAAGATCTTTAAAATCAAAGCACAAAGGATTTAAATCACTTCCTGCAAAGGCTAAAATATAGTTTTTTCTTTTTTTATCATAAATAAAACTAGCTCTAAAACCCATTTTAGATTGAAGGTGTGTTTCATTGATGTGCTCAAGTATTTCATAATTTTTACAAATTTTAAAGCTAAAAATGCATTGTTTAAACCACCTACGGGGATTTTTTCTTTTTTATAAAAAGGATTAGTTAAAGCTTTTATAATGGCTTTGTGTTTTTGCAAACCTTCTTTTTTAAACTTTGATTTAAATGTACATTAGCACAATAAGCTACCAAACTATAATCATATAATTTTTGCAATAAATTGATATTTTTTTCAAAATGAATACGAAATTTTAATAAGAGTAGTTTTTCTTGGGAAGTTAAATTTGTTTTTTGACTTAAAGCAATAAAGCTTTGCAAGTCAAAAAACATTATAAATTCTTACATAGAGCAAGTATTTTGGATAGTTGAATTAAGCATCCAAAGAACTTTTTCATATTTTGCAATATTTTCTTGAGCAAATGCTGCTGTTGTAGTATCACTTGCTTTTTCAGCTTCTTCATTTAGCTTTTTAAATTCAGCCAAAAGATATTTATAATCTTCTCTAATAAGCTCTAAAACTTCTACTGGAGTAAAGCAATATTTTTGAGCCTTAGGTGCTTTTGCGTTTTCTAGTAATGTTTTTGAGCAAACGATAGCTTTTTCTCCTAGTTGTAAAGCTCTCTCAGCACAATCATCAAAAAGTTCTGCCATTTCTTCATAAGCTTTTTCTGTATATTCATGAATTGAGAAAAACTGTAAACCTTTTACATTCCAGTGATAATTATGAAATTTAATCCATAAACTATGAGCATCCGCTTGTAATTGTAATAATTGTTTTGTTACTGACATGTTATCTCCTTTTTTATTTTTAAAATTATAACATAAAATTCTTAAATAAGAATAATTATTATCTAATAAATTTTAATGTTAGTAATTATTATATTTTCATTATACTCTTTTTTTACAATAAAGCAAATTTATTTACTTAACATATTTTTGAGTATTAATTTTCCTACCTCTACACCAGGTTGATCATAAGTATTAATTCCAAGCATAATGCCACATGCAGAAGTAAATAACTCATAATAATACATCAAATACCCACAGTGATAAGCATCTAATTTCTCAAGTTCTATTACATCAACACTTAAATTTTCAGCAATTAATGCATGTATGGTTGCATCGCATTGCGCGTTTAAAAGATCATGCAAATTAACTTCATTAGTAAAATCACAATTTTGCAAATGATTAAAGCTTATATTTGGGATATTAGGAGATTTTTGACTATCTTTGATTTTTAAAAAAGTAACAGTTTTATCTTTAGGTCCATCCATGATAAGTTGTAAAAAGCTATGCTGATCTCTAGCACCAATTAAAGCAATAGGAGTTAAACCTATGCGTTTAAAGCCTTGTTTTTTACCTAGACTTTCAGCAATTAGTTGAATATACCATTCATTAAAACCTTTAAAGGCATCTCCATAAGAAAAAAGCACATTAATATGCGCACTTTTATGTGTGCAGTAATGATAAGCCTTTTGTAAAATTTGATCACATTTTTTCTCAAAAAAATCTACATAACAAGCTTTTGCACCTTCTAATAAGGCTTTAGTATCATAGCCACAAAAGCTCAAAGGAACAATACCAATAGCAGATAAAACACTAAATCTACCACCGACATTTTTAGGTATAAAAAAGCATTTTATGTTTAATTCTTCACCTAGTTTGTGAAGTTTTGACTCAAAATCAGTAATAAACACAAAATTTTTGTGTAAATTTTCATTTTTAAAATCAAAATGAGCAATGATGAGTTTAAATAAAGAAATCACTTCTATAGTTGTGCCTGATTTGCTTGCTATAATGAAAAGTGTTTTTTGGGGATTTATTTTTTGCATAGTTTGGGTAAAAGTATGTGAGGAAGTATTATCTATAATGAAAAGTTTTTTTTCTTCTACTTGATCAAATAAAAGCTCTTTTAAAGCTTTAACTCCACAACTTGATCCACCCATGCCTACTAAAACGATATTTTCTATATGAGGTTTAGCTGCGATAAATTCTTTACTTTCTTTGATTAAATCAAAGCTTGTATCTACTAAGTGATAATACCCTATATCGCCACTTTCTAACTCATCATTCATTCTATTTGCATAAGCGGTAATTTTTTTAAAATCTTGGGTTTTAAAAAATAAAGTATTATTTAGCATTTTTACTTTTCTCATAAAAATAATTTGTCGCCTCAACAAAGCCTTCTACGCTTCCACAATCAAACCTTTTTCCTTTAAATTTATAAGCTAAAACCATATTATTAGTTGCTTGTGAAAGTAATGCATCAGTTAGTTGAATTTCTCCGTTTTTACCTGCTTTAGTATTTTCTAAAATACCAAAAATATCAGGCGTTAGAATGTATCTTCCTATGATAGCTAAGTTGCTTGGAGCATTTTTTGGATCAGGTTTTTCTACCATAGAATTTACCATGATCAAATCCTCTTCCACAGCATTTCCTGCTATAACCCCATAGTTTGAAACTTGATCAGCTTCAACTTCCATCACAGCTATAACAGAGCAGCGGTATTTTTCATAAATTTTTACCATTTGAGCTAAGACATTTACCCCATCTTCATTTACACATAAATCATCTGCTAAAATAACTCCAAAAGCTTCATCTTGCACTAAAGGCTTTGCTTTTAAAACCGCATCTCCTAAGCCTTTCATTTCATTTTGTCTTGTAAAAGTAAAAGTGCAGCGATCTATGAGTGTTCTTATTTCACTTAAAAGATATTCTTTTTTAGTACCTGCGACTTGGTGTTCAAGTTCATAAGAAATATCAAAATAATCCTCTAAAGCCCTTTTTCCACGCCCTGTAACAAAGCCCATAGTTTCCATACCAGCTTCTAAAGCCTCATCTACACCATAATGAATTAAAGGCTTAGTTAGTATAGGTAGCATTTCTTTAGGTAGGGTTTTTGTAGCAGGTAAAAATCTAGTACCATAACCTGCTGCAGGAAAAATACAAGTTTGAAGCATAGTTTATCCTTAAATTTTTATAAGTTGTTTTGATTATAATTTTATTTAAATATTATAACTAATTTAAGGAAAAAATGAAAACTATTGATCAAATTTATCAAGCAAAAATAGAAATCAAAAAATCAACTTTTTTGTCGTTTTTATGTCCTTTTGAAGATTTTCAAACTTTAATGCAAAAGCTAAGAAATGAGCATTTAAAAGCCGTGCATTTTGTATATGCTTATAGGTATTTAAATGAATTTGATCAAATCATAGAAGATAAAAGCGATGATGGTGAGCCAAAAGGAACTTCTGCCATGCCTTGTTTGAATGTCTTAAGAGGAGCTTTGCTTATTAATTGTGCGGTGATTGTAGTGCGTTATTTTGGAGGGATTAAACTTGGTACAGGTGGTCTTGTAAGAGCTTATAGTGAAGCTACAAATGAAGCTATTTTAAATGCAATGCTTTTAGAATTTGAAGCTAAAAATATTTTAAGTTTAAACATTCCTTTTTATCTTTATGCAAGATTTGAGCATTTTTTAAATAAAAATAACATTTCATATGAAAAAAAATTTCAAGAAAATGTTGAATTGATTTTAAGTGTTAATGCAAAAGAAGAAGAGGAATTTAAAAAATTTGCAAAAGAGTTTGAATTTAGTGGACTTATTTGGAAGTAAGCGTTTGCTTACTTCATTTTCATAAAGAATTTAAAAGATCTTTTACCATATCTTTTTGTGGCTCTTGTTTTTCTTCTATATTAGTTTGCATAGGAGTTTCGTTTTGTCCTCTAAAACGATAATTATAAATATTTGACATATTTGAGCTAAAAATTTCTGTGCTAAATTGATCTTGACTCATGGCTTTTGAAAAAAGCTCATCAAGTTTTATACTTTGCTCGTTTAAATTTTCGCTATTGTTTTGACTAAGTAAAGACATAAAGTCTTCATTAGCTCCTTGAGTGCTTTTATAGGCACTACTTTGACCATATCCATACTCTTTAACCGATAAATTATCATGGTTAACTTGCATGTTTTCTCCTTTCAAAATATTACAAGGAAAAAACAAGCAAAAATCATTCCTTAATCACCATGAGTTGGGTAGTATTCAGCTTCTATTTCATTGTTTTTGATAAACTCTTCTCTAGCTTTGTTACAGCGTTCATCTCTTAGTTTTCTATAAGCATTTCTACTTTCTAATTCTTGAGAAGTTAAAGGGCGATCTTCTAAAAATGAAATGTGAAAATAAGTATCATCTTCTTTGCTGAATTTTTCATAAAATTCAACATAGTCAAAATAATCTTTTTCACTTTGAAAATCAATACTTTCTTCTACATAAATAGTTGGGCCAAAACCTCTGTGATTTTGAGTAAAATGTCCAAAACCAGCTGCATATTTTATCTTAAACGAATTCATTCTAAACCTCCTAAAAATTCGTCATAACTTCCTTTAAAGTCTGTTAATTTTCCATCTTCTAAAAACCATATACGATTAGCAAAAGCGCTAATTAGTTCTCTATCGTGGCTTATGCATATCACACAACCTTTGAAATTATACAAGGCTTCACCTAATGCAATGATACTTTCAAGATCTAAATGATTATCCGGTTCATCTAAAAGTAAGAAATTTCCACGCTCTAACATTAATTTTGAAAGCATTAAGCGGTGTTTTTCACCTCCACTTAAACTAGAAGCCATTTTTTCTTGATCGCTTCCGCTAAAGAGCATTCTACCAAGACATTTGCGAATTTCATCCAAATCTTTGAATTTTTCACTCATTAGCCATTCATAAAGTTTCAAATCTTCATTAATTAAATTCGTTGTATCTTGTGAAAAATATCCCATTTCTATGGTAGCACCAAGGTGAATATGACCACTATCAGGTTCTAATTTTGAAGCAATGATTTTAGCTAAAGTGCTTTTTCCAACACCATTTGCACCGATTAGGGCTATTTTATCACCTTTTTCTAATTTTAATTCTAAATTTTCAAATAAAATTTTATCATAAGCCTTGCTAATACCTTTTAATTCTAAAACTTCATTTCCTATTTCTCTATTTGTTCTAAAAACTATGCTAGGATCGCGCCTGCTTGAAGTTTTAATTTCTTCTAGTTCAAGTTTTTCTAAAGCTTTAGCTCTGCTTGTAGCTTGTTTGGCTTTTGAAGCATTAGCGCTAAAACGACGTATGAAATTTTCTAATTCTTCTCTTTCTTTTAAAGTTTTATCGCGTTTGAGTTCAGCTTGCTTAGCAAGTAAGGTTGAAGCCATATACCAATCATCATAATTTCCAGCAAAATCGCGTATTTGTTTAAAATCCACATCTAAAATTCTTGTACAAACTTTATTTAGAAAATGTCTATCATGGCTAATTACTACTAAAGTTCCCTCATGTCTTAAAAGCTCATTTTCAAGCCAAGAAATAGCTTCTAAGTCAAGGTTGTTTGTAGGTTCATCTAAAAATAACACATCAGCACCCAAAAACAATACTTGTGCTAATAAAACTTTAAATTTATCCGCACTTTGTAAAGTGCTCATAAGAGCATTAAAATCTTTAATATTTAAAGAGCTAAGAATTTTTTCACATCTAAGCTCACAATCATAGTTTGGATCTTCTTCTGCTGTTATGATTTCAAGTTCGCTTAATCTATCATTAATTTTATCGGTAAATTCTTCACTCATATAAAGTTTTTCTTTTTCTTTTAGTGCATCATATAATCTTTTATTTGCGCACATTACCGCATCTTTGATAGTGTAGTTTTCAAAAGCAAATTGATCTTGTCCTAACACTGCGATTTTTAAATTTGGATCTATGCAAATTTCTCCACTACTTGATTCTATTTCACCTGAGAGAATTTTTAAAAAGGTTGATTTTCCTGCACCATTTGCACCTATAAGTCCATATCTTTCACCACGGTTTAATTTTAAATTTACATCTTCAAATAAAAGTTGATTTGCAAAACGCATAGTGAGATTTTTTACTTCTACCATTAATATCCTTAAAATATTTTTGCTATAATTTTAACAAAAAAAGGTTTATTATTTTGGATTTTTCGTATTTATTGTTAAAAACATTGCCTAGTATGACTTTGGTTTTTAATATCTTAGCTTTATTTTTAGCTTATTTTTTTAAGCAAAATAAGATTTTTTTCTTACTTTTGTTGATTTTATGTGCTAGAGCTTTATCTTTAGTAGCAAGTGAGTATCAAGCGCATTTATTTATCTCGGTGTTTTTGCCTTTTTCTTTTGTGCTTTTTGTATTTTTGCAAGATAGCAAACTTGTTTTTGAAAGAATTAATCTCATTAAATTTGCGTATTTGGCCTTTATGGGTTTTGTAGCGTTAATACTTAGCACAAGTACTAATTTTAATGCAAGCATTACAAGTGAGATTTTTGGCCTTTCAACACAATTTTTTAAGCCTATTAGCGAGTTAAGCTTTTGTGTGTTTTGGGTGGGAATGATATTTTTATTATTTTCATATTTTAAAAATAATGATTTTCATTTTTTACTAGCTTATATAGGCTTGAGCATGCAATTTTTATTTTACAATAGTGTTGATTTGGGTTATTATGAATTTGCTTCTTTAGTGTTGATAGGATTTTTAGCGTATAAAGCTTATAAAATAGCCTTTTTTGACACTTTAACCAATTTACCAAATTTAAAAGCCTTAAGAAGATATGCACAAGGGCTTGAAAATTTTCATTTAGCCTTGATTGAAATAAAAAATATCAATGAAATTTATCATCAAAAAGGCTCAAAAATGGGCGAGTTTATAATGCATGAATTTGCTAGGATTTTAAAAAAAGCCTTACATACTAGGGTTTTTAAAGATGATAAGGATTATTTTATTATTGTATTTGAAAATGAAAATACAGCTTTTGTGCAAAGCAAGCTTCAAATGCTTGAAAATTTTATGCAAAAATATAGTTTTGAATTGAAAGATCAAAATGCAAAATTAGAAATTAAACTTTGTTTATCAAGCAAAAATGAAAACATAGAAGAAAGTTTAAAACAAGCAAAATTAGAACTTAGAAGACAAAAGGATTAAAATGCTAGATTTAATTTTTAGAGAGTATGATATAAGAGGGCTTTACCCAAGTGAGTTAAATGAAAAAAGTGTAAAAGCCATAGGCTATGCCTTGGGTTTAGAAATGAGAGCAAGGGGTTGTGAGAAAGTAAGTGTGGGCTATGATGCAAGGTATAGTGCAAATGAACTTTTTAACTATTTAATCAGTGGTTTAAATAAAGTTAATATGCAAGTTTTTAATATAGGCTTAGCACCAACTCCTATGGGGTATTTTAGCTTGTTTTTCGATGAAATTTTTGATGCAAATATCATGATAACAGGCTCACACAACCCAAAAGAATACAATGGCTTTAAAATCACGATTAATAAAGAAAGTTTTTTTGGTGCTGATTTGAAAAAACTTTCTTTAAAAGTGCAAGAGTATTTAGAACTTGAAATCAATGATGATTTAAGATATGAAAATTATGATGTTCAAAGCTTATATATAGACTTTTTAGCTAAGCATTTTTCACATCTTAAGGATTATAAAGAAAAAATCATTATTGATTGTGCAAATGGAGCTACTGGAGTGATTATAAAACCTTTGGTGGAAAAATTAAATCTTAATGCACAAATTTTATTTGAAAATCCTGATGGAAATTTCCCAAATCACGCGCCCGATCCAACAGAGCTTGAAAATTTACACGCATTGCAAGTTGCGCTAAAAGAAAATGAAAATGCAAAAATGGGCTTTGCTTTTGATGGAGATGGAGATCGTTTAGTAGTAGCAAGTAAAGATTATGTATTTAAGGGCGATGAACTTTGCTATTTATTTGCTAAAAATATAAAAAATCCTAGAGTTTTAGGTGAAGTAAAATGCTCTAAAAATCTTTTTGATGAGGTAGCTAAATTTGGTTTTATCATGATGGGTAAGACTGGACATTCTAATATTAAAAAAATGATGAAAGAGCAAAATATCGACATAGCAGCAGAGCTTAGCGGGCATATTTTCTTTAAAGATAGATATTTTGGTTATGATGATGGAATTTATGCATTTTTAAGAACCTTAGAGCTTTTAGTAAATGGTTTTGATATAGAAAAATTAGTTAAAGAATTACCAAAACTTTATGCAAGTGAAGAGATTAAGCTTAAGGTTAGTGAGGAAAATAAATTTCAAATCATAGAAAAATTTAAAGAAAAAGTAAAAGCAAACGCTTTTGAAAATGTGCTTGATTGTAATGAAATTGACGGAGTTAGAATCACCTTTAAAGAAGGCTGGACACTTTTGCGTGCTTCTAATACAAGTCCATATCTTATCATGCGCACCGAAGCTACAAGTGCTGAATTTAAAGACTTTTTAGAAGCAAGGGTAAAAGAACTTTTTGAAGAAATCATAAAAGAGCTTGCATAAGTTCTTTTATATCAATATTTTTTGTGTATAAATATGCTCTTAAGAGTTTAGGGATTTTTGCTTTTCTATAAATTTCTTTAAATTCTTTTGGCATTTTCTCACAACTTACAAAAGGAAAAATCAAAACTTTTTCTTGCATATAAACAATGCCTATTTTATGCGAAATCACTCCATCGCTTTTTAAAGCTTCTTGTCTTTGTTTAGCACTTAAAAGTACTCCAAGTTTTTTAAAGCATTTTGCGATTAAACTTTCATCTTTATGAGTAATGTAAATATTTTTAAATTCACAAATATTTTCTTCTTTTAAGTCTTTTTCTAGGTATTTAAAGCTCTTTTTTACTCCATTTGGATAAAGCTTTAAAAACTCATTGGCAAAATTTTTGCGTATGAAATTTCTAAAATATTTTTCATCATTATTACTCTCATCATGAAAATAAGTAATATTGTTTTCTTTTAAGTAATTTGAAATTTCTTCTTTTGGAATTTCAAGTATGGGTCTTATGATAGTAAAATGTTTTCTTTTTTCAATATCTTTAAAGCCAAGCAATTCTCTAAGTCCTGCACCTTTAGAAAATTGCATTAAAAACCATTCTAGTTTATCATTTAAATGATGAGCTAGTAAAAGATTATCATAAGAGTGATTTTTGCAAAGTTCTTCAAAAAATTCATAACGCAAAGTTCTTGCGCAAGCTTCGAAATTTTTTGTTATCTTGGGTGCGGTTTTGATGTAAATTTTTTTATGAAAACGCTTGGCTAATTCTTTGGCGCTTTGTTCTTCTTTATCGCTATTTTCACGAGTTTTGTAGTTTATAAAAGCAAGGTCAAAATTTATATTTTTTTCTAAAAGCATGAAAAATAAAGCACTAGAATCACTCCCGTGAGAAAATGCTAAAAGATTTTTCCCTTGCTTTAAATGATTTAAATATTTGCTATCAATCATCAAACTTTCTTAAGGCTTTTGCAATGAGTTTTTTATCTAAGCTCTGTGTGATTTCACACTCATAAAGTTTACCCATTTCTAAATCTCTACAATCACTTTCATTGATGAGAATTTCTCCATCAATATTTCTATCCCAACGCAAATCTTTTGCGCCGATGAAAAATTCTCCTTCAGAGCTTTGACCTTCACAAAATGCTAAAGTTTTTTTACCAACTTGTTGATTAAAACTTTTTTCTATACATTCATCGACGATTTTTTCTATCACTTTTAATCTTGCATTGATGGTTTTACTAGGAATTTGTTCCATGTCAAAAGCTGCGGTATCTTCTTCTTTAGAATAAGCAAAAACACTAATTCTATCAAAACCAAATTCTTTGATAAAAGTGCATAATTCTTCAAAGTCCTCATCGCTCTCTCCAGGGTGTCCTACTATAAAACCTGTGCGTAAAAATGAATTTGGAGCTTGTTTCATTAAATTTAAAAGCTCGATTAATTTAGCTTTATTAGCTCCGCGTTTCATGATTTTAAGCATATTATCACTGATGTGTTGCAAAGGCATATCAAAATAATTTACAAAAACTTTTGATTGAATGATTTTTTTTATCACTTCTTTGCTAATGCTTGTTGGATATAGATATAAAATTCTAGCAGCCTTTACACCTTGGATATTTTCTATAGCCTCAATAAGCTTTAAAAGTCCATCTTTTTGACCTTGATCAAATAAATACGAACTTGTATCTTGAGCGATAAAAGAAAAGTCTTTATAGCCTTTTTTAACAAGCTCTTTTACTTCATTTACAATACTTTCTAAACTTCTTGATTTAAGCTTACCTTTAAAACTTGGTATGGCGCAAAATGAACATTTTTGATTGCACCCTTCAGCTATTTTAATAAAAGCATGATAATTTGATCCTGTGATCACACGATTGGTATTTTTATCTTGCAAGTAAGTAGAATTTGAAAATAGATTAGTTTTTTTAAGTATCATTTCATCAATTTTTTCATAATCTCCCACACCGGTAAAAAGATCAACTTCAGGTAGTTCTTTCATTAATTCCTCGCGGTAGCGTTGCATTAAACAACCTGTTACAACCAGCAACGAGTCCTTTTTTCTTTGCTCGTGTAAGTCTAAAATTGCATTTATGCTTTCTTTTTTAGCACTATCTATAAAGCCACAGGTATTTACAATCAAAACATCAGCTATGCTTGGCTCATCACAAATTTCATAATCATTCAATCTTCCAAGCATGATTTCACTATCAACTAAATTTTTATTACAACCTAAAGACATTAAAAAAAGTTTTGGCATATTTCTCACTTTAAATGTTTTATTTTTTTGCTAAAATTATAAGATTAAATTATATCAAAATTAGAAAGAAAATTTTTATGGATAATTACGAATACAGCGAACTTTTAAAAAAATTAAAAAATAAAGTTGGAAATATCGCTTCTATCATCAAGCCTGAAGAGATAAAAGCAAGATTAAAAGAAATAGAAAATTTAGAAAATTCTCCTTCTTTTTGGAGTGATGTAAAACAAGCAGGAGTGATAGGTAAAGAAAAAACTAAAATTTCAAATTTACTTAAAAATTATGAAAATGCAAATAATGCTTTAAATGATGCAAGTGAGCTTTTTGATCTTGCTAATAGTGAAAATGACTTAGATACTATAGAAGCTTTATTTGAAGATGCAAACAAGCTAGAAGATCTTATTGTAAATCTTGAAATTTCTATGCTTTTAAGTGGGGAAAATGATGGTAAAAACGCTATAGTTTCCATTCATCCAGGAGCGGGCGGAACGGAGAGTAATGACTGGGCTAGTATGCTTTATAGGATGTATTTGAGATTTTGTGAAAGAGAAGGTTTTAAAGTAGAAACACTCGACTTTCAAGAAGGCGAAGAAGCAGGACTTAAAGATGTTAGCTTTTTAGTAAAAGGTGAAAATGCTTATGGGTATTTAAAAGCTGAAAATGGCATTCATCGTTTAGTAAGAACTTCTCCATTTGATAGTGCAGGACGCCGCCATACGAGTTTTTCTAGTGTGATGGTTTATCCTGAACTTGATGATGATATAGAAATAGAAATTGAAGAAAAAGATATAAGGATTGATTATTATAGAGCAAGCGGGGCAGGTGGACAACATGTTAATAAAACTGAATCAGCAGTGCGTATAACTCATATGCCAAGTGGTATAGTAGTGCAATGTCAAAATGATAGAAGCCAACATAAAAACAAAGCCACAGCTTTTAAAATGCTAAAATCACGCCTTTATGAGCTTGAGCTTATGAAACAACAAGATGAAGCAAATTTAAGTGAAAAAAGTGAGATAGGTTGGGGGCATCAAATCCGCTCTTATGTGCTTTTTCCTTATCAACAAGTTAAAGATACACGCTCAAATGAAGCTTTTTCGCAGGTTGATAATATCTTAGATGGGGATATTAAAAAAATCATAGAAGGTGTTTTAATAGCACAAAAAGCACAAGATTAATACTACAAAAGGATATTAAATGGAAAAAATTCTAGTTTGTGTGGATGTTTTAGAGCCTTGTAGGGAAAGTTTGCATTATGGGGTGTATTTAGCTAAAAAGCTAGATTTACCTTTAATGTTTTTATACACTATAGAACCAAATTTTACTAATGCTGAATTAGCTTGTAGTTTTGGCATAGGTGCTAGTGGGTGTGTGATTGAAGATTTAGTAGAAGAGCAAAGCCAAAAAAATGAAAATCTTTGCAAAAAAGGGCAAAGAATTTTAGAAGAATTTTGTGCTTATGCAAAAGAACAAGGCGTAAAAGAATGCTTTAGTGTGCAAAGAGATGGAGATTTAGAAGAAGTTTTAAAAGAATACAATGATCAAATAAGATTAGCCATAGCAGGTTTAAAAGGCGGAGGTAAGAAAAATAAAATAGGCATTCATACAGAAGAATTAGTAAGAGCTTTAAATGTGCCTATTTTGCTTGTAAATTCTGCTTTTAAAGAGATTAAAAGTGTGATGATGGCTTATGATGGGAGTAATTTAGCTAAAAAGGCCATAGAACAAGCCATTAAAAGACCTATTTTTAAAGAAGCAAAGCGTTATGTGGTAAATGTATCTAAAGATGAAAAAGCTTCTTGTGAGTTATTAGCTCAAGTAAGTCAAATTTTTAAAGAAGCAAATTTAAATGTACAAACTCAGCATTTAAGTGGAGAGATTACTCAGGCTTTATTTGATTTTGGTGAGCAAAATGATATAGATTTATTGATCATGGGGGTTTATTCACATCATTGGTTAAAAAGTATTTTATTTGGTAGTTTGACAAATGATATTTTAACTAAGGCTAAAAAACCTTTATTGCTGATTCGCTAATGCTACATCATAGACTTTTAAATCATTATATTAGCATTTATCATAAAAGCACCAAACGATTTCTTTTTGTTTGGACTTTGCTTGCTGTAGTGCCTTTATTTTGTAGTTTTTTATTTGATGAGCTTGCTATTTATGCAACAGGTAAAATTACTTCTGAAATTTTATTTTTAATTTTAAATATTATTCCTATTATGGTAGCTATAGCATTGATGATGTTTTTGCTTATTAGCATTTGGGCTGCTTTTAGTAGTAAGATTAATATTAAAGAAAAATTTTTTATTATTTTATATGCTTATATTTTGATATGGTTTGCGTATGGGAATTTGTATTATTTTTCTTGTGATGTAGATAATTATAATAGAATGTTAATTGCTACTCAAAAAAATGAAAATTTAGATATTGTAGATTTACAAGAAAAAGTTATAAAGGTGCAGTTTCAAACCCCTATAAGAGGAATTCATAATTTTTGGTCTTTAGATGATGATTTAAAACCTCAAATTCAAAATAGAATAAAAGGTTTGGTTGATTGTTATTATTTTAGCGGAGTTACTATGCTAACGATAGGTTTTGGCGATGTAACACCTATTAGTTCTTTGTTAAGATTATTTAGCGTATTTCAAGGGTTTTTAGGGCAGGTTATTGTTGTGATTGCTATGGGACTTTGGATCAACCAAGCAGGTAAGCAATAGCTTACCTTGCGATCAATGTTTATAGTATATTTATTTTGTATTTCTTCATGTCCTAGTATTTTTTGAACATTGCAGTTTTTGTCAATATCTAATTTTTTAACATCATAGTGAAAATTAGTACAATTGTGCAATAAAAACGCCATTGTTTTAGCATTGTATACATCCCATCTTGATAAATCTTGATCAAATTGTTTGCAGTTTTCAAACATATGTGCCATTGTAATGGCATTATGCACATCCCAATTTTCTACTTTATGATTAAATTTAAGACAATTACAAAACATATACTTAGTATCTTTAACATTTGATACATCCCATTTTTCTATACCATTAAAATTAGTCCTAGTAGAATAGTAGAATAAATAAGACATATCCGTGATTAAGCTTACATCGATTTCATCTAAGGCAATAAGCTCTTCTCTAACAAGAGCAACTAATTCACATTTTGTTTTAGGCGTAAACATGTTAGCTCCTTTTTGGATGTTTATTACAATGTAGTTATAATATTATTTAAATATAAAGTAGAAAAAATAAATATTAAATTAATAAAAAAGTATAAAATACTATAATATATTTCATAATGAAACATATTATAAATTTAATATAAAAATTAAGATTGATTTGATATGGTAAAAATATATAAAATAGATATAGGTTGGTAAATAATGAAAAAATATAATGTAGTGTTGCTTGGTGGTAGTAATTCTGTGATAGTTAATGGTTTACAAAAAGGATTACGCCAAGAAAATGTAAATTTAATAAATTTAGCTTTAGGTGCTACAGATTCAATACAAAATTTATATGAATTAAAACGGAAAAGAAACCAACAAATTATAAATAAAGCCGATTTAATTATCACAGAGTCTAATGTAAATGACTCTTGGGTTATGGATGATAGAATATTGTTTGATAATTTAAAAAAATATTATCAAGAGTTAAGCTCTTTAAGATTTTGTAAAATTTTAGTTATAATTTTACCATTTTTTTCTTACAACCACGAAAAAGTAGTGCTTTTCATCGTTATTTTTCGAGCAAATTTAATTTTAACATTATAGATATGTATGAATACTATAAAAAAATAGTTTAATTTTTTTTCATATACAAGAGATGATGGATCTCATCAATTGGATGTTATAAACAGTGAGTTAGGAAAAAATATTGTTAAAAATATTGAAAAGTTTACTAAAAATGAAAATCAGATTTCTTGCATAGATAGACTTTATACATGTACTGCAAGTGAATTATTGTTAATAATTGGAAACATAGAAGAATCTTTTCATGCAAATTCCATGTATAATGAAAAAATTTTAAGAATATATAACGGCTCGATATTAAAATTTCCAACTAAATATAAAGGTTTTGATGTCTTGGCGGTTCACTGTTGGACCATAGAAAATCACAATTTAAAATTTCCTAAGATTGGTTATCTCGTCGTTCAATAAAAAGTGAAATTACGTTTGAAAACAAAAAAATATCAAAATCTATTGAGCCTTGTCTTGATAATACAGTATGGAATATTAGAGGGGTTAACATAGATGAAAATTTACAAATTAAGATTGGAAAATCAAATAATTCTCAAAAAGAATTGGAGTATTGTGATTTAATTGGTTTTTTATTATACAATAATAGAGATGAAATAGAAGAAAAAGAGTGTGTTGAAAATATTGATAATTTGATTATAAATATTAAAAAAGGATGTGATTTTAATCATTTAATACCTCCAGTAGAATGGTATAAAGAGATTATTGATGAATATTGTATGATAATGGATCCTAAAAAATTTTCTTCACTACAAGAGCAAATCCAGAAACTATCCCAAGAAAAAGACAAAGTTCAACAAGATAACATTATCTTAAAGCAAACTTTAAATTCTTTG
>NZ_JANQCV010000009.1:0-77556 GCF_024723515.1 Campylobacter sp. W0066.2
TCATCAAATTTTTGACCTAAAATATTACCTTTAAAATCTGTATAAATTTCCATCATATTATTTGTTCTGAATTTATAACCATTAATTCTTTTATCTACTTCTACAATAGCTGCATTTGGTTGCGCTGCTTGTACTTTTGCAACAACTTCTTTTGGGATAAATCCTGTTGGAATGCCTTTGTATTTACCATCAACTTCTTTCCAGTCTCCATTAATGATAAAGTCAATTTCTGTTCCATCAACCAAATTTACTTCGTAAGAATCTACGTCTTGTTTTACATAACCTACATTTACGCCTTTAAAATGAGTGTTTAAAAACTCTTGAGCCTTTTGAGGTAAAGCACTTGGACTAACAATCATATCTGCAAACATAGAACTTGCACAAACTAAACCAGCTAACATTAATTTCATTTTCATTTTTTCTCCTTTAAATAAAAGTTGAAAGAATGATATTGTTTGCTTGTGAAATTTGTGTGAATTTTAATTTTTAAAGCCAACTATCTTATTTTTATCAAATGAAGATTCTATTTCTTTTTCTATAGTATGTAAAAAATCGCTCATTTTAAAAACACCGTCTTTAGAAATAGCCGCTTTTAAAGCTGTATTTTTAATCACCATTACAATTTGAGCTCCACTTAATTCATATGAGGCTAATTTTTTTAAATCAAAACTACCTTCGAATTTAGCATTTTTAGGCAAAGCTTTTTGCCATATCATTAAGCGTTGTTCGTAATTTGGCTTTTTAAATTCTATTTTATACTCAAACCTTCTTGAAAAAGCCACATCTAAACTTTCTAAAAAATTAGTTGTTGCTATGATAACTCCACTAAAGCGCTCGATTTGTTCCAAAAAAATATTTTGCATTTGATTATGCATTTTATCAGCACCAGCACTGCTTTCTACTCTAGTACTTAAAAACTGATCCGCCTCATTTAAAAGTAAAATAGGGCTTTGCCTACTTGTTTGACAAAGCTCTTTGTAAGTATCAAAAATCTTTCTTACATTTTGTTCACTCTCGCCCACATATTTACTTAAAATTTTCGAGCAATCAAAACTCAAAATGGATTTTTTCATAGCTTTTGCCATGCTTAATGCACTCATAGTCTTACCCGTACCAGCAGGGCCATAGAAAATTATCTTAGCTTCTATATTTTTATTAGTCTTTATACCCCATTTATTTAATCTTTCTAAAACCTTTTTATCTTGTTGTTTTAATATACTTTCTAATAAATCTTTAGTACTTTGGGGCATAATAACATCATCTATATTGATATTTGGCTCGATTAGCTCAAAAATATCTTGCTCTTTAACTAAATTTTGAAGTTTAATTTTTTTATTTTTCTTTGGTTCTTTAAAATTAATAATTCTTTGTAAAATATCATCACTTAAATAAAAAATCTTAGCTATATCACCCAAAGAATTAACAAATTCATCATATTCTAAAAGATTTGAACTAAGTAGCTTAGAATCTTCTTCCAATAAAGCTTTGTTTTCTTGTTTTTGAGCCTCATCCTCGCTAATTAAATGAAGCAAAAAATTAAAATCTCTACTATAAGAATTTTCAGTATTTAGCAAATACTCTTCTTTTAACAAACTAATAAATATCAAGCATTCTTTATCATTTAAAGCATATTCTTTAAAAATCTCTGCTAAAACATTAGAAATTTTACTTTTCTTTAAACGCTCTTTAATGTATGCTTCAAATATAGCTATATCTTTTTTAATATTCTTGCTTTGAGAGCTTTTAGCAAAAAAACGCAATCTTTGATAAAGCTCGATTCTAAAAAATTCATCTTTTAAATATGCAATATGATCTTCATAAATTTGATCTTGCATATAATCTTGTATGGTTTTATTTTCTAAAACTTGCAAGAAAACTTCACTTAAACTTAACTCACATTGTAGTAAATTTAAAAGCAAGCTTGAGTTTTTACTTGCTTTAAAATCAGAAAAAATTTGAACAATAAAACCTTTTTCTATAAGATTTTTAAGGTCTTTTAAATGATCTAAATACTCATATTCATCATTTTTAAAAACTTCACTAAGAAGATTATAAGCATTAATACTTGCATTTGCCTGCAAATAATTTTTGCATAAATGCTTTAAAATTAAAATTTCATCTTCACTGCATTGTAAGTTTTTATAAATATTGCTTTTAAAAGTATCATTAAGAAAAAGTTTTAAATCTTTCATATTTTCCTTTATATTGATTTTATGCTAAATTTGATTTTGGATTTTTTATCATTAAAACTCATATTTTTATCACAAACCTCATAAAAAATATCATAATTTTTACTTATAATCTTTTGAGTAAAACCACAAGAGGTAGTTTGTTTATTTTTTCCATAAAAAATAGGCTTTTTATAGATTAGATCTTGCAAAAAATCATCATAATATTCATTATTAAAAAATCTTTTATTAAAAAAAGTTTTTGCATAACAAACGCCATTAACGCAAATTTTATCGCTAATTTTTAATTCAAGTAAGGCTTTAGAAGCGCTATAAAGCTCTAAACTTGTAAAATTTTTTCCCTCATATAAAAAACCATAATCAGCAAATTTAAACTCTGGGGTTTTTAAAATAATATAAGCACTTTGTGCTTGTGTTTTACTTTTTAAAGCACAAGAGCTTAAAAAAACACACACAAAACACAAAAAAACTATTTGAGGTAAATTTTTCATTTAAGATTTTTAAAACTAAGATTAAGTTCTAAATTGAGTTCTTTTACTATTTTCATCACGCTTTGTAAATCATCAATTTGCTTACCAACTACGCGAATTTCATTACCTCTAATGCTTGAAGTTACCTTTAGCTTACTATCTTTTATAACTTTGTTAATCTTCTTAGCACTATCAGCATCAATAGCGTCATTAACCTTTAAATTCAGTCTAAAATTTGCTCCACTTTCTCTATTTAGCTCTTTAATACCATTAGGGTTTATCCCTCTTTTAATAAGCTTTGAAACAACAATATCTTTTAGCACTTCAAGCTTTGCTTCGCTAGAGCAAATAAGTTTATAAACACTTTCTTTTTCATTTAACTCTATTTCACTTTTAATACCCTTTAAATCATATCTGCTATCAAGCTCTTTTTTAGCTTGCTCTAAAGCATTTTTTAGCTCTTGCTTATCAATTTCCCCACTAATATCAAAACTATGTTCACTTGCCATTTTCTATAAACTCCTTAAGATTATTAAATACAATTTGGACTAAATTTTGTATGGATTCTTCACTTGCCCATGCAACATGCGGAGTAATGATTAAATTTTCTTTATTTTTTATACTAAGTAAAGGATGATTTTTAATCATAGGTTCTATTTCAAGCACATCAAGTCCTACTTTGATGTTTTTCTCATTCATAACTTGAGCTAAATCTGCTTCATTGATGATTCCACCGCGCCCTACATTAATCAAAATAGCATTATCTTTTAAAAGCATTAGTTCTTTTTTACTTAATAATTTTTTTGTCTTATCATTTAAAGGCGCATGTATGCTAATTACATCACAAGTTTTTAAAAGCTCTTCGAGACTTACTTTTTCATACTCATCATTATTATTAGCCCCTGAGGTAGAATAATAACAAATTTTAGAACCAAACATTTGAGAAACCTTAGCCACTTCTTTACCTATAGCTCCAAGTCCTATAATGCCATGTTTTTTACTAGTTAAAGTATGCAAAGTCTTGCTAAAATCGCAAAACATTTCACTCTCACACCATTTACCTTCTTTGCTCCATTTATCATAATATGGAATTTGATTTAAAAAAGCAAAAAGCAAGGCAAAGGTATGGCTTAAAACACTTTTTGTAGAATAACTAGCTGCATTTTTTACCACTATACCTTTAGAATTTGCATAAGCTACATCTATATTATTTACCCCGGTACCAAGTTGCAAAATAAGCTTTAAATTGGTGTTGTCTATCACTTCTTTATCAATGATGATTTTATTTATCATCACAACTTGTGCATTAGCTATTCTTGTAATAACCTCATCTTTAGAAGTTAAATCATAACTTACAAACTCGCCAAGACTTTCAAAAGCCGTTAAATCCGCTCCACCTAAAGTTGCAGCATCTAAGCATACTATTTTCATTAATCTTTTACTATATGTCCTACAAATTTAGAATAATTATCAAGCACTAATCCGCCTTTTCTAAAACCTAATCCACAACCCTCATAAGCAAAGAAAACTCCTGCTTGGTAATAATTACTTTCATTTTGATTAAACTCAGCAAATTCTTGATATACAAAGCGATTGTTTTGATAATCTCCACTTGTTTCAAAACTTACATCTCCATTAGCTTCTATAATAGAAACATTTGCTCCTTCTCTACCAAAAACAGGCTTTTTAACACATTTTTTACCCACTAAAGGTTGATAGCTTGTTTCAAGCAATAAAGGATGATTTGGATAAAGCTCCCATAAAATTTTCATTATACCCTTACTTTGAAACAGTAAAGTATAAGCAGGGTTTAAAATGATTGCTTTTTGATTTTGCATGATTTGAGTTAAAAGCATAGCAAGCTCACCCTCTTCTATAGCTATACTTTCCCAAGGAATGAGTTTGAAAAAATACTCAAAATTTACATCATTTTTAAAAACACCTTCAGGTGAAAATTCCACCTCATCTATAAAAGAAAACTCACTTTCAAAACCTGCTTCACTAGCAATGTGTGCTAAAAGTTTGGTTGTAATCATATCCTCATCGCTACCTGCGATTGAAGAAAATAATATCTTCCAACCTTCATAATATTTTTCAAACTCACCCACATCTTCTTCTAAAGTTATAAGTCTTTTAAAATTATCTTTTAAGGCTTCATATATATTATTAAATTGCGAGCTTTCATCTAGATTATTTTGCTTTAAAATAGCCCATTGTAAAATAGCACTTTCAAATAAAGATGTTGGAGTATCAGCATTAAATTCTATTAGCTTTATAGGCTTGCCATCAAGCCCACCTGCTAAGTCAAATCTGCCATATAAATGCCAATGCACATCATTTTCCCAACTCATCTTGATCGCATCAACTAAATTAAAAGGAATTCCAAGCTCATCAAAACGATCATTATCAATCACTTCTTGCGCAGCAGCTACAAACATATCATAAAGCTCATTAACTGCCTCATAGTATGCATTTGCCTCATCTTCCCTTACGCAAACTAAGTTAGAATCTAAATAATCACTTCCATCATTATCTGTATGCCACGAAAAACCTATTTGTTCTAAGTAAGATTTTTCTAAAGGATTTACTTTTAAAAAATTCATTTTACACCCTTAAGATCCAAAAGAACTAGAAGAACTTGAAGTAGCTTTGGAACCACCACCAAAAAAGCCTGATTTTTTTGCACTTGAGCCTGAAGTGGCACTTGTGTTTGCTTTATTAAAACTATTTACACTTCTTTGGTAAGCACTTTGATTTGAAAATGCTCCTCTTTGTTGATTTGCGAAATTTTGATTATTAAAAAGCTTTGAGCCTATCCAACTACCAAGTATAGCACCAGCTGCACTCGCAAGCAATGTCTCACCCAAAGAAAGTCCTCCACTGCTCATTTGAGCGTTATTTGGATTTGTTAAATTTGAAGTGCCATTGTCTATTTTAGCAGCTTCTTCTTGGATTAGCTTATCCATTTCTTCTTTACTTAAAACTCTTTCTGTGCCATCAAGTTGTTTTAAAACCACTCTAGTTTCATCACTTGGAAATTGATCTTTGATTTTATATTGATTTGGAGCAGTTTCTTCGATGATAACAAAAGCACCTTGAGCATTTGCTGCTTGACTTAATGCATTATTAGAATCATTCGCATTGCTACTACATGCACTTAAAGCACCTGCGCTTATTGCAGCAATACCACTTATCATACTAAGTTTAAGTATAGTTTTAATGTGTTTCATGATCTTTCCTATAATTTAATAAGTTTAACTTAAATAAGATTTTAACAAAAAAAGTATTAATAAAAATTAATTGCTTTAATTTACCATAGTCATTAAATTACTACTTAAAATAGACATAGCAAAAACAAAAAATATAAAAGCACTTAAATAATCAATGAGTTTTAAATTCTTTTGATAAATTCTTACCATGAAAGGTTTTGAAAACAATAAAGAAATCAAAGAAAAATAAATTATAGTTTCTAAAATCAAAACAAAAATTAAAACTATCAACATCCATCGCATTTGGGTAAAATCAAAACTTGCAAAAACGCTAGCAAAATAAAAAATAACTTTTGGATTAGATAAATTTGTAATCATCCCGCTTAAAAATGCAGATGTATGAGTATTTTTGGTTTTCAAGCCACCTATTTTTGCATTTTTGTAAATTCCATAAGCTAAATACAAAAGATAACAAGCTCCAAAACTTGATAAAGCGATTTGCAAAAATGGAAATTGATGAAAAATAACACTCAAACCAAGTATAGAAAGCATAATCCACAAACTCATGGCCAAACTCACACCCAAACTTGCTTTTAAAGCACTCTTAATACCCTCTCTTAAGGCATAAGAACTTACTAAGAAAAAATCAGGTCCTGGTAAAATAAGTCCAAAAAAATGAATAATTAAAATCCAAAGAAACATAAGCAATCAATGAAGAAAAGCCGATTTCTCGGCTTTTTGGTATTAGAGTCTTGACTCGTAGCGTCTAAGCATATAAAGTCTTTTAAGCATTTTTTTGCGAGCTGAAATTTTTTGTTTTTTGCGAATTTCAGTCATAGGCTCAAAAAATCTTCTTGCGCGAACTTCAGTAACAACTAGGTTTCTATCTACTTGTTTTTTGAATTTTCTATACGCTTCATCAAAAGACTCGTTAGGATGCACCTTAATTCCTGGCACGACCCTCACCACCTTTCTTAAATAAAATTAAAGAAGAATTATATCACAATTTCACTTGAAAATAAAATTTATTTTTGTAATAATTACATAAATAAAAATTAAACATAAATTCTTAATTAAGACAAAGTTTGGTTTAATTTTTCTAGTATTACAATTAAAAGAACGTTTTTTAAGGAAAATAAAAATGAGTGCTTGTATTACCAACTATACTAAAAAAAGGTATATAGCTTATATCATTTCTATGATTATTTTCATAGCATTACCTTTTGTAAAAATCAATGGAAATCATTTCTTTTTATTAAGTTTTGATCATAAAAAGCTTAATTTGTTTTTTATTGCTTTTGATACCCAGGAGCTTTATTTAATGCCTTTTGTTATCATAGGTATGTTTTTAACTATACTTTTTGTTACCACTCTAGCAGGAAGAATTTGGTGTGCTTGGAGCTGTCCTCAAACTATTGCTAGGGTTATTTATAGAGATTTATTGCAAACAAAAATCTTTAAAATTCACAAAAACACCGCAAACAAACAAAAACAAGCTGAGGGATTTTTTGTTCAAAAAGTTTTAAGTATTGTGATTTTCTATCTTTTTTCGCTATTAATGATGAGCGCATTTTTATGGTATTTTATCCCACCTGAAGATTTTTTTGTATATATTCAAAACCCTGCTGATCATTTGTTACTTTTGGGAATTTTATTTTGTGCTTCTTTAGCCTTTACTTTTGATATAGTGTATTTGGGTGAAAAATTTTGTGTTTATGTATGTCCTTATGCAAGAATTCAATCTGTAATGTTTGATAATAATACCGTTCAAGTTATATATGATGATAAAAGAGGTGGTGTGATTTATGATGGGCATACCAAACTTTATCAAAAACCACCACAAGGTGAATGTATAGGCTGTGAAGCCTGTGTAAAAATTTGCCCTACACATATAGATATACGCCAAGGAATGCAACTTGAGTGTATTAACTGTCTTGAATGTGCTGATGCTTGCTCAAAAATTCAAGCCAAATTTGATCGCCCTAGTTTGATTAACTGGACTAGTGCAAAAGCCATTGAGACAAGAGAAAAAGTAAAATATTTTAGATTTAGAACTATCGGATATTTAGTGGTTTTATGTGGTGTTTTTGTAGCCTTAGTTTTAATGGGAAGTAAAAAAGAAAATATGCTTTTAAACATCAATCGTTCTAGCGAGCTTTATCAAATTAGAAAAGCCCATGATGGAGAATTAATCATTAGCAATGCTTATGTGTTTTTATTTCAAAATACAGACAATAAAACTCATGAGTATTATTTTGATGTGAAATTACAAGGTATTGAAGATGGTTTAGAAATCATTAGACCAAAAAAACCTTTTAAACTAAAAGCTGGTGAAAAAGATAAACATATAGTTGTTTTAAAAGCCACTAAAAAACTAGCTGATAATGACAGGAAAGATACCGTAATACCTTTAACTATCAAAGCTTATGCACTTGATGATAAAAACATCATAATCACGAGAGAAAGTAATTTTGTGTATCCTAAAAACTCAATTATAGAGCATAAAAAACACTAAAATGGAAAAAAGACTTTCTTCAAAATCTCAAGCAAGGCTTGAAAAAATCAAACAAATTGCTGCGGAGTCGTTTTTAGAAAATGGCTACGAAGCAACCAATCTTAAGGATATCATCAAGCAAGCTGGTGGATCTTTTTCTTGTGTGTATGAGCATTTTAAAAATAAAGAAGGTTTATTTGAAGCGGTTTTAAATGATTTTGCGGAAAATCACTTCTTAGCTATTTTAAATAAAAATATGCGACTTTCGCCTGGTGCTAATTTAGAAGAATTTCTACATCAATTTGCAAAAGCTTATTTGGGAATTTTTAATGACGCTAAAACCATAGCCATAGTAAGACTTATCTATTCAGAAATTTATAATGAAAAATTTGACTTTGGTAAATGGTTTAAAGGAGATAATAGAAAAGAGGTAGAATATGTACTTCAAAAAAGATTTGAAGAAGAAAATGAAAATTTAGCCAAAAATGCTGAATTTTTAAGCTATACATTTTGTGCTATGCTTAGAGGAACCTTTTTTATACAAAGCACTTTTGAAAATAAGGTTTCGATGAGTAAAAAAGAACAGCAAAATCACGCAAAAAAAATCGTAAAGCTCTTCACTCAAGGACTTGTTAATTTTAATTAACTAAAGATTGATAAAATAATAATCATACATTTTGTAATATAAATTACTTTTTTGTTTAGCTAAATAAATAATTTTAAGGAAACCAATGAAAACAAAACTTTTAACCCTAGCTTGTGCTTCACTTATATTTGTGGCATGCTCAGATGATAAGAATGCACAAGTTAAACAACTCCCTCCTCAACCTGTTAGCATTATGACTATGCAAAGTGCTAATTTACCTTTAGAATTTACTTATCCTGCAAGATTAAGCACTGAATTAGATGTGATAATCAAACCTAAAGTAAGTGGCGAAATCAAAGCAAAATATTTCAAAAGCGGTCAAGCTGTTAAAAAAGGCGATAAACTTTTTCTTATAGAGCCTGATAAATACCAAGCAAGTGTAAATATGGCTTATGGAGAAGCTTTGGTAGCAAGAGCTAGTTTTGATGATGCTGAAAAAAATTTCAAAAGAGATCAAATTTTAATAGAAAAAAATGCTATTTCACAAAAAGAATTTGATGCAAGTTTGGCTAAATTTAATTCTACTAAAGCTAATTTAGAAAGTGCTAGAGCAAAGCTTGCTAATGCGAGATTAGATTTAAAATACACCGTAGTAAGTGCTCCATTTGATGGGGTTTTAGGTGATGCATTAATGGACGTGGGTGATTATGTAAATGCCTCATCAACTGAACTTGTACGCATTACAAATATTAACCCTATCTTTGCAGACTTTTATATTTCTGATGTAGATAAAATCAATATGAATAAAAATATTCAAAGTGGTAACTGGCAGTTAGAAAATATCCAAGTACAAGCTAATGTCGGTGGAGAACTTTTCAATGGAAAATTATATTTTATAGATAGTGTTATAGACACCCATAGTGGCGGAGTAAAAGCAAAGGCTATTTTTGATAATAACAACTCAAGTTTAATGCCTGGTTCTTTTGCAAATGTTCATGTTGAAGGCTTTATTCAAAAAGATGGTTTTGAAATTCCTCAAGTTGCACTTTTACAAGATGATAGTGCTACTTATGTTTATACTCTAGTAGATGGAAAAGTAGTTAAAACTGCTGTTAATGTTATTTATCAAACTTCTGATAAAGCAATCATTGATAAGGGCTTAAAAAATGGCGATAAAGTGATTTTAAATAACTTCAAAAAAATCCGCCCTGGTGCAAGTGTTAGCGTAATGGAGAATAAATAATGTTTTCTAAATTTTTCATAGAAAGACCTGTATTTGCTTCTGTTGTAGCTATTATCATTTCTTTAGCAGGGATTATAGGCCTTTATTCTTTACCTGTAGAGCAATACCCTTCTCTAACTCCACCTGTTGTAAAAGTAAGTGCAAATTACTCAGGTGCTGATGCTCAAACGGTGGCTCAAACGGTGGCTATTCCTCTTGAAGATGCAATCAATGGGGTTGAAAATATGATTTATATGGATTCAACCTCAAGTTCTTCAGGTGATATGAGTTTAAGTGTGTATTTTAACATAGGTACAGATCCTGACCAAGCAACAGTTGATGTTAATAATAGAATTTCAGCTGCTATGGCAAAGTTGCCCGAAGATGTTAAAAAAACCGGTGTTAGTGTAAGAAAAACCGGCTCAAGTATTTTAGAAGTTGCTACTTTATATTCCCCTGATGGTTCTATGGATTCACTTGAAGTATATAACTATGCTGCATTAAATATCTTAGATGATCTTGCTAGGGTTCCTGGCGTGGGTAATGCTGTAGCTATTGGCTCAAGAAATTATTCTATGAGAATTTGGCTTAATCCTGATTTATTAAACAAATACCAAGTTACTGCAACGGATGTTATTGCTGCAGTTAGTGAGCAAAATGCTCAATATGCTACTGGTAAGATAGGTCAAGAGCCTGTGGTAGAAAGATCGCCTTATGTATATTCAGTAACTATGCAAGGAAGATTAAAAAACACTAAAGAATTTGAAAACATCATCATAAGAGCAAATAGTGATGGTTCTTTTTTAAGACTCAAAGATGTGGCCGAAGTTTCTTTAGGTTCAAGAGAATATACTTTCAAAGGTAGATTAAATGGAAATGACGCTACTCCTATTTTGATTTTCTTACAAACTGGAGCAAATGCAGTAAGTACAGCTGAATTAGTACAGAAAAAATTTGAAGAATTAGCAAAAAGCTTTCCTGAGGGTTTAACATATAAAGTGCCTTATGATACAACCGTATTTATTAAAGCTTCTATTAAAGAAGTAGTAAAAACTTTCTTCGAAGCACTTATTTTGGTTGTAATTGTAATGTATTTATTCTTAAAAAATTTCCGCTCAACCATTATACCTATGATTGCTGTGCCTGTTTCTATTTTAGGAACTTTTGCAGGATTATATGCCTTAGGCTTTAGTATTAACTTACTTACACTTTTTGCCTTAGTACTTGCCATTGGTATTGTTGTTGATGATGCAATTATCGTGGTTGAAAATATCGACAGAATCATGCATGAAGATCCAAATATAAGCATAAAAGAAGCAGCTATTAAAGCTATGGATGAAGTTGCTGCGCCTGTTGTATCTATCGTTCTTGTACTTTGTGCGGTGTTTATACCTGTTTCATTTATATCCGGTTTTGTGGGAGAAATTCAAAAACAATTTGCTATAACCCTTGCGATTTCAGTTGCAATCTCAGGTTTTGTAGCTTTAACATTAACCCCATCTTTATGTGCAATCTTTTTAAGAAGAAATGAGGGTGAGCCATTTTACTTAGTTAAAAAATTTAATGATATTTTTGATTGGTCTACTGAAGTTTTTGGAGCCGGAGTAGCTTATATACTTAAAAGAACCGTGCGATTTGTATTGATTTTTGTAATCTTTTTAGGTGGTTTATATGGACTTTTCAAACTTGTACCTAATTCACTCGTTCCACCTGAAGATCAAGGAAATTTTTTAACCATTGTTAACTTACCTGCAGCATCTTCTCTTAATAGAACCACTCAATCAATGGATGCTATGGCAGAAGAAATTCGTAAAAATGAAAATGTAACAAATGTAGTAGGTCTTATAGGTTATGATCTTTTCACAGGTTCTTTAAAAGAAAATGCTGGCGCAATGTTTGTAAATTTGAAAAATTGGGATGATAGGGATACAAATAGTTTTGAACTAACTAGTATGTATAATAAACAATATTTCTTAAACCCAAATTACCAAACCTTCTTTGTTAATCCACCACCGATACAAGGTTTAAGTTTAACCGGTGGTTTTGAAATGTATGCGCAAAATCGTGGTGGTAAAAGCTATGATGAAATTCAAGTTGATGTAAATAGATTAGTTGAAGCAGCAAACAAACGCCCTGAACTTAACAACGTAAGAACAACGCTTGATACTAATTTCCCACAATTAAAATTAGAAATTGATCGTGATAAAGTAAAACTTTATGGTTTAAATTTAGCAGATGTATTTAGTACGCTAAATGCTACTATAGGGACTTATTATGTAAATGATTTTTCTATGCTTGGGAAAAATTATCGTGTAAATATTAGTGCCATTGGAGATTTTAGAAATACTCAAAATGCCTTAAAAAACATCTTTGTTAGAGCAAATGATGGTTCTATGATAGCTCTAGATAGTGTTTTAACACTTCATAGAGGGGTTGGCCCTGATGATGTAAAACGCTTTAATATGTTCCCATCAGCACTAGTGCAAGGTGATCCTGCTCCTGGTTATACCTCAGGACAGGCAATTGATGCTATTGCTCAAGTTGCTAAAGAAACCTTGGGAGAGGATTATTCTATTGCTTGGTCAGGTTCAGCTTATCAAGAAGTTACAAGTAGCGGTGCAGGTCAAGTGGCTTTTATACTAGGACTCTTATTTGTATTTTTAATCCTAGCGGCTCAGTATGAAAGATGGCTCATGCCTTTAGCGGTAATCACTGCTGTGCCTTTTGCGGTGTTTGGTTCTTTGCTTCTTGTATGGCTTAGAGGCTTAGAAAATGATATATATTTTCAAACAGGGCTTTTGCTTTTAATAGGACTTTCAGCTAAAAATGCCATTTTGATTGTTGAGTTTGCCATGGAAGAACACCTTAAAAAAGGAAAAAGTATTTTTGAAGCTTCTATTAGTGCAGCAAAATTAAGATTTAGACCTATTGTAATGACTTCATTAGCATTTATTTGTGGTATTTTACCTTTATATTTTGCCTATGGAGCAGGAAGTGCAAGTCGTCATGCAATAGGCACAGGTGTTATAGGGGGTATGATAGCAGCTTCTACTATAGCCATTTTCTTTGTGCCTTTATTTTTCTATTTACTAGAAAGCTTTAATAAATGGCTTGATAAAAAAAGAGGTAAAATCAATGCGTAAGTTAATAATTTTTGCAAGTTGTTTTTTAATAACAGCTTGCAGTTTAAAACCAAATTTAGAAATCAAAGATGTAAATTACACTAAAAGTTTAGATCAAAATATTAGCATTAATAAACAATGGTGGAAAGCTTTTGATGATAATTATTTAAACACCTTAGTCGATCAAGCTTTAAAAAACAATAACGACTTACAAATTGCATATATGAATTTACAAAAAGCTTATGAAACTTTGGGTATAGCAAGAAGTGATTTGCTTCCTAAGCTTGATGGAAGTGCTAGTGGAGCAAGAGGAAAAACTAGCATTAATGCTCCAAGTAACAAAAGCAATGAATTTGCTTATGGTAATGATTTTAATATGGGTTTAAATTTAAGCTATGAAGTAGATTTATGGGGTAAATACAGAGATACTTATGGTGCCTCAAAAGCAAAATTGCAAACTAGTGAGTTTGACTATGAAAGTGCGAGATTAAGCTTAATCTCTAATGTGGTAAAAACTTATTTTAACCTAGCAAGCTTAAGCGAGCAAGTAAAAATTTTAGAAGAAACAACCCAAAGTTATCGAAAAACTTATGAGTTAAAATTAGAGCATTTTAAACTTGGAGTAATTAGTGAGTACGAGCTTAACAAATTTAAAGCTGAGCTTGAAAATTCAAGAGTTTTACTCACAAATGCTAAAATTCAAAAAGAAGCTAACACCAAAGCTTTAAAAATCTTAACTTCAAATGATATTGATGATATACTTTATAATAGCATAGAGTATAAAAAAATAGGACAATACGAACTTAGCATACCTGAGGGTATTGGCAGTGAAATTTTGCTTCAAAGACCTGATGTGCAAGCTAGTTTAAAAATTTTAGAAGAAAAAAACTATCTTGTTGGAGTAGCTAGAACTGCATTTTTACCAAACCTTTCTTTAACAGGACTTTTGGGCTTTCAAAGTAATGATTTAGATCTTTTAGTTAAACATGGAAGCAATACTTGGAATGTAGCTGGAAATTTTGCAATGCCGATTTTTCATTGGGGTGAGATTATGAATAATGTTAATATCGCAAAACTTACCAAAGATGAAGCTTTTTTACAATATGAAAACACCTTAAAAACAGCCTTTGGAGAAATAAGACTTGCTTTATTTAACCGCCAAAGCTATTATGAAAATGAGCAAAATTATAAAAATTTATTTCTAGCTCAAAGTAAAATTTATGAAATTTCTACTTTAAGATATGAAAATGGTGTGATTAACTTGGCTGATTTCTTACAAGATCAAAGAAATTACTTAAATGCTAAACTTTCTTATACTAACTCATCTTATGAGCTTGCAAATTCCATTGTAGATGTTATGAAAGCTTTTGGTGGAGGATTTAACGCTAAAGAAGAATCAAAAGAAAATATCAAAGCTATGGAAGAAAACTTAAAGGAAAACTTTTATAACAACTAAGTCTTTAAGGCTTAGTTGTTAATGCATTTGAATTTGAATTCTTTGATTAAAATTATTATTTCCTCTATCTTTTGGGCTATTATGCTCAAAGCGATAACGCATACTACCTGAAACATTAACATCTTGAAAAATTTCATCTAAAGGTGCAGAATTTGACACGCTTATAAGCCCTAATAAAAATACAAAAAATGCTATAAAAATCTTTTTCATTATAAAGCCTTTGTAAAAATATGATACAATTATAGTCTTTTTAAATAACTACAAAATGAAATTTTTAGGAAAAATATGAATTTTTTACAAAACTTAGCTCTTTCTTACTCACACAAGGCTATGCAAAAATCTTTAGAAAATGGTTTTAATGTTAAACTTTTAAAAGAAGGACAAGAAAAAAAAGTTAATCCAAAAAAATCTTATATGCTTTATGCTCACATACCATTTTGCCATACTTTTTGCCCATATTGTAGTTTTCATAAGTATTATTACAATGAAGATTTAGCAAAAAGATATTTTGAAAGTTTAAGAGAAGAAATCAAACAAATCAAAGACAAAGGATTTGATTTTACTTCTATGTATGTGGGCGGTGGTACTACTTTAATCAACGAAGAAGAGCTTGCTAAAACTTTAGAACTTTGCAAAAAATTATTTAATATCAAAGAAATTTCTTGCGAAACCGATCCAAACCATATTGACCCAAAAAAATTAGAAATGTTTAAAGGGCTAATAGATCGCTTAAGCTGTGGTATACAAAGTTTTGATGATGATACTTTAAAAAAAGTAGCAAGATATCATAAATTTGGCTCAAGTAAAGAACTTCAAGAAAAACTCTCTAAAGCCATAGGTGTGCTTCCTATCATGAGTCTTGATTTGATTTTTAATTTTCCTTCTCAAACCAAAGAGCAATTACTCAATGATTTAGAAATAGCAAAAAGTTTAAAACCTCAACAAATCACAACTTATCCTTTGATGAAATCAAACCTCACAAAAGATAATATCGCAAAAACTCTAGGAGTAAGTTTTAAAGATAATGAATTTGAGTTTTATAAAATCATTGTAGATTTTTTCAAAGATTATGAAAGAAATAACGCATGGTCATTTTCTTTAGAAAAAAGTAGCTTTAATGATGAGTATGTAAGTAGCCATCATGAGTATTTAGGCGTGGGAAGTGGGGCTTTTAGTTTTTTAGATGGAGAACTTTTAATCAATGCTTTTAATTTAAATGATTATTCTAAACTCATCAAAGAAAAACAAAATGCAAATATTGCTAAAGCTAATTTTGGTAAAAAAGAAATCATCAAATATGTCTTTTTAACCGAAATGTTTACCGGTAAAATCGAAATTGATAAATTTAACAAAACTTTAGATTGTAATTTAGAAAAAGATCTTTTCATCGAACTTTTAGGCCTTAAACTAAGTAAAGCTATAAAAAAAGAAAACAATACCTTATATACAAGTGAATTTGGACGTTATTTGTTTATGGTCTTGATGAAAGATTTTTACACAGGTATGGATTTGGTGCGTGCTGTATTTAGAGATGATAAACGCTTACAAGATAAAGAACACATTAATATCATGCAAGAAAATGTTGATCCACTTGATTTTAAAAGTATGGAGTTTAAAGGATAAAAAGCCTTAAAAAAGGCTTTTTACTAAAACGGTCTTACCACCATCATAATAGCGATGATTATAAATAATATCGTTGGAATTTCATTATAAGCTCTAAAGAATTTTCCACTTTTTTGGCAAGTATCATTTTGAAGTTGTCTATAATAATAATAATTTTGCAAATGATAAATGATCAAAAGTAAAGCACAGGTTAATTTAGCATGCATATATCCACCTACCATTAACACATCTTTATTAGCCATCATCATTAAACTTCCAGTGATTGCAGTAGCTATCATAGCAGGAGTTTGGATATAAAAATACAATTTTCTTTCTTGAATTTTCACCACTTCCACAAAGCCTTTATTGTCTTTATGCTCTGTATGATAGACAAAAAGTCTTGGCAAATAAAACATTCCAGCCATCCATGAAACAAAAGCTAAATAATGCACCATTTTAATCCATAAATACCATTCATTCAAAAAATCTAACATTTTTCTCCTTTTTTATTAAAAATTTCTTTTATTAAAATCAAAGCTACGCTAATGTTAATCATCACATCAGCAAAATTAAACACAGCAAATTCAAACCACTTGTGCCAAAATACAAAATCCACCACACCTACATACACAAAGCGATCAAGTAAATTTGAACACCCAGCAGATAGCATAATAGCAAAAGCAATCAAATGGGTTTTAAAAAACTCTTTTTGATAAAGTAAATACCCAAACAAAGCCAAAATAAAAACAAGCTGTATGTATTTTAAATACTCTCCTAAAAATGCAAACATTGAAAAGGCTACACCGGTATTATAGGTTAAAACTAAATCAAAAAATTCACCCTTATACTCAAGCCCTTGTAAAAACAAATACTTGCTTGCTTGATCTAGTATAAAAACTAAAGCGAAAACAAGCCAAAATTTTAAAGGCAAAATTTTAAGCATTCAACGCTTTCATAAAAAAGCTTTCAACAGCTTTCATTTCTTTTTCTAAAAGCTTAATATCCTTTGCTTCAAGCAATAAGCGTATTAAATTTTCTGTACCTGAATATCTAAACAAACTAGCAATTCCTTTTTTCTCTAAGTCTTTTTTCAATTCATCTAAACCTGCAAGCTTGCTTAAGTCTTTTTTTTCTGAAATTTTAAGATTATGTAAAAGTTGTGGGTAAGGTTTAACTTGATTTAAAATTTCACTTGCACTTTTTGCTTCACTTAGCATTAAAGCACTAAATTGTAAAGCAGCTACCAAACCATCTCCAGTTTTTGCATAGTCACTAAAGATAATATGTCCGCTTTGCTCTCCGCCAAAATTTCCACCACATTCTTTGAGTTTTTCAAGCACGTATTTATCGCCTACATTGCAAGTTTCATGCGTGATTTTGTGTTTAGTTAAAAACTCTTTTAAAGCACCATTACTCATTATAGTGCTAACTACGCTTGATTTTAACTTGCCTTGTTTTTTCAAAAATAAAGCTAAAACACCCAAAAGACTATCTCCATGAGCTACTTCGCCTTTTTCATCCACAACAACCAAACGATCCGCATCCCCATCAAAAGCAAAGCCCACATCTGCTCTAAATTTCTTTACTTCCAAAGCCAAATTTAAAGGATGTAAAGCTCCACAATTTTCATTGATATTTAAACCATTTGGCTTATCATTGATCACAATCACATCTGCACCAAGTTCTTTAAAAACCGTAGGTGCTACCTTATAAGAAGCTCCATGAGCCACATCTAAAACAACGCGCAAAGACTTTAAAGTCAGCTCTTTAGGAAAAGAATTTTTTATAGAAACAATATATCTTCCTATTACATCATCAATTCTTTTTGCTTGTCCAATTTGTGATTTTGTTGTTCTTGCTTCTTCTATGAGTTTATCATTAAAATAAATTTCTTCTATCTTTGCTTCTGCTTGCTCATCAAGTTTATTTCCATGGGCATCAAAAAATTTAATGCCATTATCATAGTAAGGATTGTGTGAAGCTGATATCATAATACCTGCATCACAACGCATATCTTCAGTTAAAAACGCAATAGCAGGTGTTGGCATAGGGCCTATTTCTATAACATTATAACCTATAGAAGTAAGTCCTGAAACGATAGCATTTTCTATCATATAACCGCTTCTTCTTGTATCTTTTCCTACTAAGATATTATTTGTAAGGGCTTTGTCTTTAAAATAAATTCCAGCAGCCATAGCCAAACGCATAGCTAAAAATGAGTCCAAAAACTCCCCTGCTTTACCGCGTACTCCATCTGTTCCAAAAAGTTTCATTTTTTACCTTTGATTTTAAATAGTGCAATTATAAGAAAAAAAGTTAAGTAATGTATAAATGTGAGAATTTTATAAGCATTAGTTAGTAATAAAAATATATAATTTTTAAAATTTCACTTAAGGAAAATGAATGAAAAAAATCATCGCAGGAGTTGTAGTAGTAGTTTTACTAGCTATAGGATTTTTTACCTCAGCTTCTTACATTAACTCTATCAATGGAAAAATATTTGCTCAAATGAGCCAAGATACAGCATATTATAGTGTTGAAGATGCTAACTATACTAAAGGGCTTTTAAACTCCAAAGGAAGTTTTATAGCTACACTTAATGACTTGCCTTATAGTTTTAAAGTGAATGTGGATTTTTCTAATAATTTTTTTGCAAGTAATAATGCCATCGTTTCTATTTTAAATGAAAATGAAGAGTTAAAAGGCATTTTCCCAAATGAAGAAATCTTTAAAATCTTAGTTAGTGTAAAAGGTGGAGACATTAACATCAACGCAAAAATAAACGATATCAATTTTACCCGCAATAATACAAATTTAGTTTTAAACAATACATCTTTTAAGATTAGAGGTTCTGAGGAATTTGTAAAAAATATGGAGCTTAATCTAGGTTATGTTTTATTAGAACAACTATCTCATGAAGAAAAATTAGAAGCAAAAAATATCAAAATTTCTGAATTTCCTATACAAAAATTAAGTTTTAATGATATCTTTAGCCCTAGTAGAAATAGTGAGCAAAATATAAGCATTGATAGTGCTAATTTTATAAGTTCTATTGCTTTTAACTTTGATAAATTAAAAATTTTTGCAAAAACAGCTCAAAATGCTCAAAATGATTATGATAGTGTTTTAAAACTAGATTTAGCTAAATTTAACCTTGCAAATGAAAACTTTATGTTAAACAACATTAATTTAGATATGAATTTTAATAATCTTTCTAAAAAAGCTTATGATAGCTTAGTGCAAAACTCAAATACTGATATTTTTTCTATGATGCTTTTAGCAAGTCAGTTTTTAAAAGTAAACCCACAAATCATCTTAAATAACCTAAGCTTTGAAAAAGAAGGTAAAAAATTTGACGCAAATGGGCAAACTATTTTCACTGAAAATAATATAAAATCACAATTGCATGCAAACACTGAAATTCTTCCTAGTCAAATTTGGCCTGATTTTGCAAATTTTGATACTTATTTTGTAGATAATAATGGCTCTTATGTGCTTGATTTCATCTATGATGATTCTAATAAAAGTGATATTACAGCTATCATTAATGGTGAAAGACTTGCCATAAATCCACAATGACAAATTTAAGCTTAACTTTTCGTCCTAAAACTTTAGATGAGGTTTTAGGACAAGAAAATTTAGTAGAAATTTTTAAAAAATTCATACAAGTTTCAAAACTCCCTCATAGTGTATTTTTTGGCCCAGCAGGTTGTGGGAAGACTTCTTTTGCAAGGGCTATAGCGTATGAGTATAAACTTGATTTTTATGAGTTTGATGGAGGAAATTTTAAACTTGAAGAGCTTAGAAAAATACTAAGTAATTATGAAAATTCTTTATACAAACCTTTGATGTTTATTGATGAGGTGCATAGGCTTTCAAAAACCCAACAAGAAATGCTTTTAATCCCTTTGGAAAATCAAAAATGCCTTTTCATAGGCGCAAGCACTGAAAACCCTTATTTTACTTTAACTTCAGGCATAAGAAGCAGAAGTATGCTTTTTGAATTTAAAGGTTTAGAGTATAAAGACTTAGAAAAACTTGCCACAAAAGTGCAAGAAAAACTCCAATGTAAAATCGATGATGATGCCAAAGACTTTTTAATCACTTCTAGTTCAAATGATGCAAGAAGCTTTTTAAATTTATGTGAGTTTGCTTTGGCTTTAGATAGCACTCATATCACGCTTGAAACTTTGAAAAAATTAAGAGCAAATGTTTTAAGCGATGGCACTTCAAGTAAAGACACACACTATAAACTAGCTAGTTCTATGATAAAAAGCTTAAGAGGAAGTGATGTAGATGCAAGTTTGTATTATCTTGCGATGTTGATCGATGGGGGCGAAAGTGCGGATTTCATCGCTAGAAGATTAGTGATATTTGCAAGCGAAGATATCTCAAATGCAAACCCACAAGCACTTAATCTAGCCACAAGCACACTCATAGCAGTAAAAAACATAGGTTATCCTGAAGCTAGGATCATCTTAGCTCAATGTGTAGTATTTTTAGCAAGTTCGCCCAAGTCAAACTCAAGCTATCTTGCTATAAATGAAGCGCTAAATTATGTGCAAAACAACCCCGCATTAAAAATACTTCCTTATCTTGATAATAACAACCCACAAAGAAAAAACTACCTTTACCCGCATGATTTTGGTGGCTGGGTTAAGCAAAGATACTTAGAAAAAGATTTGAAATTTTATTATAGTAAAGGTATAGGTTTTGAAGCGCAGCTAGACTTATGGCTAAACGATATGAAAAAAGTTAAAAAGTGATTTTAAGCACAATATAAAAATATTTTTATATAATTTTTATTTTGTGGTTCCGTAGCTCAGTTGGTAGAGCACCACCTTGACATGGTGGTGGTCGTTGGTTCAAGTCCAATCGGAGCCACCATTTTTTATTTCTTTCGATTTCTTTAATTTCCAAAAAATGCTTTCAAAATGCTATATATAAACAAACTAAATGATCTTTGATTTCAATTAATTTCTTTTGTGTTATAATTATTTTCAATTAATTAAGGTCATTATTAGGGTTCTTAAAACCTAATAGGGTTCTTTAAAGGAAAATAATGGCAAACATAGCAAAACAAAGCTTACAAGATAAAAATATTAGAAATTTAAAACCTAGTGATAAACGATACAAAAAAGCTGTAGGTAATCCAAAAGAGCTTTAATTTTTGTATATCCTAGTGGCCAAAAAACTTTTAGTATTAAAATTAATGACAAATACACAAAACTTAAAGAATTTAGAGAAGGAATTTATAGTGTAGCTGAAGCTAGAAAAGAAGCTATTCAGTTTTTAAAAGAATTTGAAAAATGTAAAGATATACGGTTACTAAAAAATGGAAATGATAAATATAAGTTTAAAAACTTATTTATTCTTTATATAGATCAAAAACAAAAAAAATGTCTTAGCGATAGCTATGTTAAAAAAATTATACAAATGGTAGAAAAATATCTCATGCCAAGTTTAGGAAATTTAGATGTAAAAAACATAAAATATAGTGATTTATTATCTATATTTAATGCTATTTATAATCCAAATAATCCTTATACAAGTAGGTTAGAAACCATACACCGTTTAATCAATCATGTTCAGGGTATTTTTAGAATAGCCTTAAAAGATAGATATATTGATTTTGATCCTAGCGATGGCTTAAAAGATAACTTTGCTTCCCCTAAAAGATTTCAAAACAACCATAATATAGATACAAGATCCCTGCCTTAATTCAATCAGAAGATTTAAAAGAATTTATTCAAGATCTAAAGCAAGATAATAGAATGGAAAAACAAACAAAAAGGGCTTTGTATTTACAAATTCTTAGTATCAATAGACCTTTTAACACTGCTAGTGTAAAATGGGCTAATATTGATTTAAAAAACAAATTTGGACTATACCAGTAAATGAAACAAAAACAAAAATTGCACATGAAATTCCACTTACAAAAACAATGATTAAGGTATTAAAAGAGCAATTTTTATTTAGCGGAGAAATTAGCGATTTTGTTTTTCCTGCACAAACCATACAAGGACATATTAATAGAGATAGCATAGGTAAAGCCATTAAAAATTTAGGAGGTAAAAATAAATGGCACAAGCGAGCTAGTTCTCATGGTTTTAGAGCTACATTTAGAACTATTTGCTCTCAACATAAGGCAGAGCTCTTAATTAAATATTAGCGAAGAAGTTATTGAAAGCATTTTAGCACATAAAGAACTTAATCAAATAAAATTTTCTTATGAAAGAGAAAAAGCAACCATCATTCAAAAAAGAAAACTTTTACAATGGTATGATGATTATTTAAATAATTTAGAATTTTTAGGAATATAAATATATTATATTTTATTTCTCATAATTATTTTTATACTCTTTTTAATTTCGTTAAAAAGAGTATAAAACCTTAATATTACAGAACTTGAAACAGATTATAAAATTTTCTTTTTACTTTCTGTAGGAAAATTATCCATAAAATCAAATTTTTAGAATGTTTAACATAATTTTTTTAAATATTCAATACTTCTTTACCTTTATAAAAGCTTTCCTAACTCATTGTAAAGCTTAAGAATTCTAAGCCTTTTATTCATTTCTATCTCTTTAGTAAATAAATCATACTTCAAAATAAAATTTACCTTTTATAATTGCTAAAATGTCTACACAATCACTAAATTCGCTATTATAAAATTTTATTTCTTCTCCACTCATAGTTTTAAGTATTATTTTATCAAACTCATGAAAATATTGAACTATAAGAATATTTTCTTTGTAATTAATGATGATTTTATCTCCATTTTCAGCATTTTTATTACTTGATACAACTAAAATATCACCATTTTTTGCATAAGGCTCTAATTCATTATGTTTTACTTTTAAAAAACACAAATCAAAATATCCCATACCATCAAATAAATGATTTAAAAATAATGATTTTATATTAAATGTTTCTAAATATTTTCCATCTATATAGTTTTTAACTCCATCACATATAGCACAAATACTTTCTTCTATTTTCTTAAATTCAAGTTTTTTACTTATATCTATATTGTATTTTTTAAAGGCCTCACTTAGCGTCATATCAGAATCAAAATATTCAAACCCTATCCCTGTTGCTTGCAAAATTTTCCATTTTGCACCTTGAGTAATGGAGTTTACATTGTTTTCATAAGAATTGATACTACCTTTCGTAATACCTACTTTTTCTCCAAATTCTCTTTGGCTTAATCCGTAAGCATTACGCAAATCTCTTAATTTTTCACCTATCGTTTTCATAAAATATATTCTACAATAAAATAATTTTAAAGAAAATAAAAAAATTTAATGATAATTATTGACAATTTTTAGAAAATAAATTATTATTTTATGAAAATATAAAGGATAGTACATGCAAATTATAGAACCAAAAAACAAAAATTTTTTAACCCCTAAGCAATTAGAATGCGAATTTGGAATTAGTCTTAGTAAACAATATAAAATGCGTATGCAAAAAAATCAAAATCAAGCTAACTCCTTGCCTTTTATTAAATTAGGAAAAACAATTCTATATAAAAGAAGTGAGATTGAAATATGGCTAGATAAAAATGAATTCTATAAAGAGCAACAAGCTACTACTTGATATTGTTTTTGAAAAGAATTTTAAGCAAGTAAATATAGAAAAACTAGAAAATATTGATTTTGAATGGTTGATAGATAGTTTTCTTGTAAAACAGTCTTTAGTAATGTTTTATGCTAGTGCAGGAAGTGGTAAGAGTTATTTTATGTTATATTTAAGTAAATATCTGCTTGATAATAACAAAGTAGATCGTATATTTTATTTTGATGGCGACAATAATGAAAGAATATTGAAAGAACGAAAAGGAAGTGAATTTTTAAAAAGTTCAAATTTTTATTATTTTTTTTCTAACAATACAAATAAGTTTAGTCTTTTTAGAGATTTAAAAAACACATTAATTGTAATTGATAGCATTAGAAATTTTATTCAAGATGATTTTAATAAAGACTTTACAATGATTAAGGTTTTTGATGAATTGCAAAAAATAAGAGATAATGGAGCTACTATTATTTTTCTGCATCATCAACCAAAACAAAAACCAGATGAAAATAATAAAGCTTACAAAGGTGCAACAACTTTTTTAGATAGTGTGGATGAAGGATATTTTTTACATAAAAAAGATATTAAAGCAGATGAAGAGTTTGTAATTCTTTTAGAGCCTCAAAAAAGAAGATTTGCTACAAAATCTCAGGCATTTAAAATAAACACATTAAATTTAGAATTTGAATTTGTGGATTATTTAGAATTTGCAGAAAATCATAAAACACAAATTACCCTTAATCTCGTTAAAGAAATTCTTAATGAAAACAAAAATGGTATTTGTCAGCAAGATTTAGCAAGTAAAATCAAAAAGAAAATTGAACAAGATTATGTAGAAATAGTAGGTAGAAATGCTTTATGGAAACTGCTAGATAAATATAAAAACATTTATTGGAGTATTTTTTATGAAGCACAAGAAAAAGGTGGAAAGAAGAAAATTTTTAAGATATTATAATTAATCTTAATTTGATAGTTCTTTAAGTAAAACTATTCGCTCATACTCAAGAACTATCACATGCTAACAAAAATCAAAATAACCTACCTTGCTTTTCACCTCTCATATATTCAACAAACATTTCTTCATTTATATTTTCTTCAACCACTCCATTTTCACATTTCCATATTTTCCAATCATCACCGATTTTCACGGGAAGGTAAAAAATATACCCTGTTTTTTCACTTGCATAAATATAAGCTTCTTTTAGTTTTTCAATTTTTTCTTTATATGAAGTCTCATCTATATTTGAAGAACTACTTTTATTTACACTTTTTACTTCAAAAATATGAATTTTATTTTGCTTATCTTTAAAGATAAAGTCAGGATAACTTGTGTGTTTTCTTGTGTGATAATAATCAAATTTAATATTTGATTTATCTATGAAATTCTTACCAAATAAAGAAACTTCTACATTATTAATTTTTATTTTTTTGCAACATATATCTTTTAAATTAGCAAGGATTGTAAACCACCTCTCTTCAGCTTCACTATCAAATTGAAATCTACTCCCTTTACTTTCCCATATCCAATCAGTAAATATAACTGAACTTCCATTGCTATCAAAAAAACTATAAATATCATCTCTTAATTGAACTTCAACTACATCTCCATATTTTTCATAATCTTCAACAACAGAACTTACCTTATTGCTGATATTATCTAAATTAGCATTAAATACAAACCATTTATTAAAATCTGTAACAAAATCTCTTTGCTTTTCTTTTACTTTATCACTACAAGATTGAAATTTTTTATAAGCTTTAAAAATAGACTCATTATAGTATTCTATATCATTGTTGATACAATCTGATATATCTATATCATCTAAAGCAACCTCTCTAAGAACAGTGATTTTAAATGGAGCAAATTCTTTAATTATTTCGTTTTCAAATAAACCTTTATTAATTTCACCCTTTAATTTTACTATTGCGCGTTTATTTTGATCTTCTTTAGGTTTTATACCATAAACATAAGCTGTGCTAAAAATTTCTTGAGTATTTTTATCTAATTTTTCAAAATATGTTAAACAAGGATTACGCCTTATACGCCCAATAACTTGCTCATCAAGTTGTTTAGATTGTGAATTTCTAACTTGATAAAGCATACAAGCTCTAGGCATATCAAAGCCTTCTGTTATAACCATTTTAAAGATTACAACGTCAATAGGAAAATCATTTTGTTTAACATAGTTTTGCCACAGGCTTTTATTTTTTACTTTTTCTAATCTACTATTACTTTCATAGCCATTTTCTTTTTCTACAAAACATACCCATTTTAAATCTTTTTCTTTTAAAACTTTTTTGATGATTTCCATTTCATATTCTGCATTATTTTGATTAGAAATTTGTATTATAAAAGCAGGAACTATCCCTTCTTTATTATAAACTTCTTTAATGCTTTTAAATTTATCTAAAGCTTTGCTTAATCCACTTTCTAAATCTTCTTCATCTTCTATATATTCTACTTTTTTAATCAAATTTGCACTAACAGCGTCATTTTCTGATATACAAACATCAAATTGATCATTTTTAGGAGTAGCTGAAAAATTAATAACTTGAGTAAAATAATTTGATAACTCATTTAGCTGATTTGTAGCTATATGGCTTTCATCTCTTATTAAAATTATTTTTTTACCTAGATTCTTACAAGTTTCTAAAAATACTAATAAGCTTTTTTCTTTATTAATTCTACTTGCTTTAGTATATTGTGAGGTAGGTAAAACAAACACATTATGATTTATATCAATATATAGACTATATTCTGTATTTTTTGTATTTTCTGCACCACTGCTAATGTAAAAAGGGTTTAATTTTGTAAAAGTATTTAAAGATAGATTTGCAAAACTTTCAAAATTTTGTCCTGCTAATTTTCCTTTAGAAAGAGTAGAAACTATAAAGATAAAATCATCATCAATTTCTAGCATTTTATTCATCAAGCTTGCCATCATGTATGTTTTACCACTTCCAGTGGGTGCTTTTAAGGTGATATTTTCTTTCCCTTGTATAGCTAAATTAAACAAGGAATTTACAGCTTCATTTTGTAATTCTACAATTTCTTGTTTCATCATTCACCTTCTATTTTTCTGCAAGTTAGCTCAAATTCTTTGCATATCCATTCTATTTTATCATGGATATTTTCAAAATCTTTTCCATAAAGTTTTTCATCTATTTTTTCAAAAACTGAATGATCGCTTGAAGCAATACTTTCAATTTCACTAACTTCTAAGCTATCTCCATAAGGAGTATTTTTTTCTAACCATTTAAAATCTTTACTTTCATCATAACATTCTCCACTCATGATTCTTTTTAAACGCTTTGAAGTAACATCTAGGGCAATTCCATTTGGATTTAAATCTGTTACTTCATTATTAGTAACTAAAATAAATTGTCTATTACCACCATCTTGTTTGTTTAACTCTAAGACAGCATGCCCTGTTGTTCCACTACCTGCAAAGAAGTCTAGAATAATATCATTTTGATTTGTGTTTGTGGAGGTTTCACAAATTCTCTTAATTAAATCAACAGGTTTTGGATTGGAAAAAATACTTTCACCTTTATCATTTTTAAATATTTTATTTAAATATTCTCCTGCAGAAAAAGAACTTCCTAAATTTTCAAAAAAACTTGTCGGTGTAACAGGTCTTTCTTCATTAATAAAAATTTTAATTTGGGGTACAGAATCTTTATTTTTCCCGTAATAAATTCTATTATCATCATCTAACGCCTGAAATTCTTCTTTTGTAATTCTCCAAACTCTACTATATTTTTTTCCACTTGGGGTTTCAATTTCATAATATTTTAATGAATTTTTATTACCTTTCATGCTAATTGAACCTGCTTTAAATTCCCCTCTAGGATCATTATCTAAATTCTTATATTCATTTTCAAAATTTGGTAATTCCAAAAATTTATTAGTTAAGAATAAATCGTAGTTTTTTGCATAACAAATAATAAATTCATGGTCTTTTCTAAAATTCTTTGTTATTTTCATTGTACCACCAGAAGAACTATTTTCTTCGATTTTTCGCCATATTAATGTGCTAACAAAATTTCCTTCTCCAAAAACTTCGTCAAACAAACATTTAACATAAGCTTGATTTCTATCATCAATACTACAAAAAATAGCACCATCATCTTTTAAAAGTTGTCTTGCTAGTATTAATCTTGGATAAAGCATGGAAAGCAAATTATCTCTTGTGATTGCATTATTGTAATTAGTTTGCGCAAATGCCCCTAAATGATCTTTGCCATAAGGTGGATCTATATAAATTACTTTAATTTTGTTTTTGTAGTTAATTAAAAGATTTAAAAGAGCAGGATAATTATCGCCTATTATAAGTTTATGAGTAATTCCACCTTGATCAAAACTAAGATTTTCATTCTTTTTTAAATATCTTATTGTTTGTCCTTCGTTTTTCTCTAAACGCACATCAAAATGAAAACCTGTTCTTTTATAAGTCATGCCTAGAGCTGATATCTTTAAAACTTCTGTTTTGTTTTCTGCATTATCGATAAGTTTTATTAGAAAATCTGCATTTTCTTTTTCTAATATACCATTACTTGCACGATCTAAAATTTTTATTTTTTCTTCTTCTTTTAATTCTTGCAAGCTTTGCAATTCATTTCTTTCCATTTTACGCCTTTCTTAAATATTATCTAATAAATTAATATTCATTTGTTGAGTAAAATCATGATATTTATTTTGTGAAATTATAATAAAAATACATAAGATAATTATTTAAAATATTTTTAGATATACATAAAAATTACAAATCATAAATTAAAAAAAATTAATCTCAAAAAATCATTTTTTCTATGAGCCTCGCAGAGAATATTTTGTTATTTACTTAAAAAATAGTGTCATTTTTTGGAGTAAATAGCTATCTTCTTTTACTAAAATTTTCATCTTAATTTTTATATTTATAAGACAAAATATTTTATACTTGTAATTAAATAAAAATCAAAAAAGGAATGTTATAAATTTTAATTATCCAAATATAAAAAGACTAGAATCTATTTTAAATGAAACATCATTTCATCAAATTTATAATTTATAGATAAATAAACAAATTTCTCACTATGCTTTAAAAATATTAGAAAGATGGGCTGAAAAATATCCAAATACAATTAAAACTTTAGGAATGTCAGATCTAATGACTTTGGTATTACCACAGGAAAAAATGGAAATTGAAATTTTATCTAGTGCAAATTCAAAAAAACAAATAGAAAATGGTTTAACTACTATGGAAATATTACAAGAAATTGTAATTAATATAATACTACTATAAAATGTAGCTTTATTCTCTTTTTATAAAAATTAAAAAGAGAATAAAAAGAACCAAAAAGAAAAATAAAAAATTTTCTTATTAAATTATCAGGATAAAAAGTTATAATAATCTTATCAGAGGAGGATAGTGGCGGAATGAGACCCTCCCTTTTTTATATTTTAAATAGGGTTCTTTTTGGGGTTCTTTAAAAAATATAAAAAACTGTAAATATCTAAAAATAAGCCTTTATAAATATTAGTTAAAACTCAATCAGACCATTTTTTATTACATATACTTTAACAAATTCGTAAATTCTTGAATTTCTTTTTCTTGATCTAAGATGATTTTTTTCGCTATATCAGTAATAGTTTTGTCTTTAGAATAAAATAAAATTTGTTTTGAAGCATCTACCGCGCCTTGATGATGTGTTATCATCGCTTCTAGAAAGTCTTTATTGATATTTTTACTTTCTTTAACCGAACTCATTAAAATCATCATTTTTTGCATTAACTCTTTTTCTTCTTGGACAAATTTTTTATAAGTTTCTTCATCAATTTGAGTTTTTGTATAAAGATTTTTATCTAAAATTTCTTGAAATTCTTGGATTTCCTTTTCTTGAGCTTTGATGATATTTTGAGCGATTTTTTTCATCTCTTCACTTTTAGTATGTTCTAATAAAAGCTTAGATGAATCAATAGCACCTTGATGATGTGGAATCATATTAGCTAAAAAATCTCTTTCTATATCATTGCTTTGTACTAAAGGATTTTTCATCATAGGTTCATGCATACTCATCATGATTTGTGATGAAATACTTCCAGAAGCTCCATGATGAGCATGGTGAGAATTTGCAGCAAATAAAGCACTTGCTAAAACTAAACTTGAAACTATAGTTTTTATTTTCATTTTTTTCCTTGACTTTTAATTTAAAATCAAAAATATATAAAAATATCACAAACTAAAATTAACAAAAAAATTCAATTTTTTTTTGTTATAATTTATTTAAAAATACACAAGGATGGAAAATGCTTAGAGAACTACTTGAGATAAAAAAAGAAATGGAACCTATAATTCATGATTGTTCAGTAAAAATTCAAGTAGCCGCAAGAGAAGTAATCGTAAGAAAAAGAGAATATGAAATTTATGGGCCTATGATAGATAGAGTATATCTTGATAATGCCATTTATATTAAAATTTTTGGTAGTGGACGTGATACAAAAAGCACAAAAGTAGATATTAAAAACGGCCTTTATATGGTGTATGTAGCTCCTGATAAACCAACTAATCAAGAAATCATGAATAAATTAAAAATCGCATTTGAAAGTATAGATAATAAATTCATTTCAAGAATTTTAGAACTCAATAGAAGAATGAAAGAAGTGATTAATAAAACCCAAACAACCCTAGCAAAAGCATCTAATATGAATGTTTTAATAGAAACTAACCTAGGCGAAGCAAGTGCTGCACATAAGTTTGTAATCACTATCAAATATTTAAAGGATAATCAAAAATTAGAATTAAAAAATTCAAAATCTGCAGGTAGCTTTAGAGATACCAAAAATCACATCAACCTAGTAGTAGAAAAAAGCACTGATTCAGCAGTATGTGAAAAACTTTTACATGATGTTGAAATTTATTTTATAGGAAATGGAAAGTAAAATTACTTTTTCACTCTCAAATTTGCTAAATGTGTCAAAGCCACTGCGATAGCATCTGTAATATCAAGTGGCTTAATATCTTTTGAAATTCCAAGCAATCTTTTTACCATGAAAGCTACTTGCTCTTTAGTAGCTTTTGCTTTACCTGTTACGGTTTTTTTCACTTGCAAAGGTGTATATTCTGCAAATTCTCCATGAGTTTGTAAAATTTTTAAACTCAAAGCTCCACGAAATTGAGCTAGTTTTAAAACCGTTTTTGGATTATAAGCAAAAAATATATCTTCTATAGCTACCTCATCAAATTGATGATTTTTAAAGATTAGATCAAGCCCTTCACATAATTCTGTGATTTGATACTGCAAATCATTAGGTTTGATTTTGATAAGACCTGCTTCTATGAGTTGATTTTTATTATTAATTCTTTCTACAATAGCATATCCACAATACCTAGAACCAGGATCTATCCCTAAAACTTTCAAACTTTTCACCTTTTTATTCACATAGATGTGAAATTTAAATTTTTATGTGAATAATTTTAACCATTTTTTATAAAAAATAAGCTAGAATTTTAAGTTTTACATCATAATTTATAAGAAAAATAATGAATATAAAAGATTTTTTACTTGAATTTAAAACTGAAATTAGCAATAACGAATACAATACTTACATTTCTCACTTACAATTTAGTGAAAAATTAAGTAAAAATAATATCTTAGTATTTATAGCACCAAATCATTTTTTGGCTAAATTTATACAAACAAAATACGCACAAAAACTAGCTTATTTTTATGAAGTAAAAACAGGGATTAATCCTCAAGTTAAAATCATCACAAATGATCAAAAGATAGAAAAAAAACATTTTTCTACAGATATTTCACAGATTAAATTTCAAAGCACTATTTTAAATCCTTCTTTTACTTTTGAAAGTTTTGTTGTAGGAGATTCTAATCAATTTGCCTATGCAACTTGCAAAGCCATTACCGATAAAAGCAAACTTGGAAAATTATACAATCCTATCTTTATCTATGGCCCCACAGGACTTGGAAAAACTCACTTGCTTCAAGCTGTCGGAAATGTGTGTTTGGATAATGGATATAAGGTTATTTATGCTACAAGTGATAATTTTATCAATGATTTTACCATGCATTTAAATAACAAAACCATGAGTAAATTCCATGAAAAATACAAAAATTGCGATGTTTTGCTCATCGATGATGTGCAGTTTTTAGGTAAAACAGATAAAATTCAAGAGGAATTTTTCTTTACTTTTAATGAAATCAAGGAAAAATTTGGACAAATCATCATGACAAGTGATAATCCTCCAAATATGTTAAAAGGTATAACAGAACGCTTAAAAAGTCGTTTTGCAAATGGGATCATTGCAGATATCACTCCACCTCAGCTTGATACAAAAATCGCAATTATCAAGAAAAAATGCGAATTTAATGCTATTTATCTTAAACCTGAAGTCATAAGCTACATCGCTACTTCAATGGGAGATAATATCCGAGAAATAGAAGGCATGATTACAAATTTAAATGCCCAAGCAAGACTTTTTAACCAAGAAATCACTTTAGAAATCGTTAAAAGCTTTATGAAAGATCACATTAAAGAAACAAAAGAAAATATCAGTGTTGAAGATATACTTGCTGATGTTTCAAAAAGCTATAATCTTAAACCTAATGATATAAAATCAAATAAAAAAACACAAAATATCGTTATGGCAAGAAGGGTTGTGATATATTTAGCAAGAGAACTTACAACTATGTCTATGCCTCAGCTTGCTAGATTTTTTAATATGAAAGATCACACCGCCATTTCACATAATATTAAAAAAATTCAAGAACTAATGAATGAAAATGAAAACTTAAAAGCCATAGTAGAAGAATTAAGAAATAAAATTTTGACAAAAATAAAAAGCACCCTGTGAATAAAAGTGAAAAACAAAAAATTTTATTCTATGAGTAAAATTTCTATAAAAAAAGACTTTTAAAAAGCATTTCACATTTTCACATTGCCTATTATTATGATAAAATAAATTTAAAAAACAAAGGAAGTAAAAATGAAAATTAGCATTAATAAAAACACTTTAGAATCTGCCATAGTTTTAACTAATTCTTATGTAGATAAAAAAGACTCAAGCAATATAGCTTCTCACTTACTTTTTGAAGTAGTTGAAGATAAATTAATTATAAGAGCAAGTGATTATGAAATAGGTATTAATTATAAAATCAAAAAAATCAAAGTTGAAAGTGCAGGTTTTGCAACTGCTAATGCTAAAAGTATTTTAGATATTATAAAAAGTTTAAATAACGAAGATGTAGTCTTAGAAACCATAGAAAATTTCCTTTTTATTAGACAAAAAGGAACTAAATATAAACTTCCTATGTTTAATTATGAAGATTTCCCAAATTTCCCAAGCACTGAAGGAAAAGATAAATTTGATATTGATTCAAGTGATTTAAGTAGATCTTTGAAAAAAATCCTACCTGCAGTTGATACAAATAATCCAAAGTATTCTTTAAATGGTGCTTTACTTGATATAAAAACTACTCACATTAGTTTCGTAGGGACAGATACTAAACGCTTAGCAGTTTTTACGCTAAATAAAACAAATGAAAAAGAATTTAACCTTTGTATTCCTAAAAAAGCTATTTTAGAAATGCAAAAAATCTTTTTTGAAAAAATTGAAATTTATTATGATGAAAATATATTAATTGCAAAAAATGATAATTTTGAATTTTTTACAAAACTTATTAATGATAAATTCCCTGATTATGAAAGAGTAATTCCAAAAAATATTACAAAGGAATTTATTTTTAAAACTGAGGAATTTATGGATGCATTGAAAAAAATCAATGTAATCACTGAAAAAATGAAATTAAATTTTCATAAAGATAAACTTGTATTTGAAGGTATTAGTTTAGATAATATGGAAGCAAAAACTGAACTTGAAATAGAACTTAATATAGATGAGGAATTTAATCTTTGCATTAAAAATAAATTCATCACTGACTTTTTAAATTCTATTGAAAGTGAAACATTCAAACTTAGCATAAATGAACCTCATATGGCATTCTTAGTTTCAAGTGAAGAATTACAAACTGTAATTATGCCAGTTATTTTATAAGGAAAATAAATGCAAGAAAATCAAAATTATAGCGCAGGAAATATTAAAGTTTTAAAAGGCTTAGAAGCTGTTAGAAAACGCCCTGGTATGTATATAGGTGATACCAATATAGGCGGTCTTCATCATATGATTTATGAAGTAGTGGATAATTCTATCGATGAAGCTATGGCAGGTTTTTGTGATACGATCAATGTAGAAATTACCACAGAAGGTTCTTGTATAGTAAGTGATAATGGTAGAGGGATCCCTGTGGGAATTCACCCTACTGAAAATATCCCTACTTTAACTGTAGTTTTAACCGTACTTCATGCAGGTGGAAAATTTGATAAAGATACTTATAAAGTTTCAGGTGGTTTACACGGGGTTGGTGTGAGCGTTGTAAATGCTTTATCAAAAAAATTAGTTGCTACAGTACATAGAGATGGAGAAATTTACAGACAAGAATTTTCAGAAGGTAAAGTCACAAGTAATTTTGAAACCATAGGTAAAAGTAAAAAAACAGGAACAATCATAGAATTTTGGCCAGATGATCAAATTTTTGAAATGACTGATTTTGATTATGAAATTTTAGCAAAAAGATTTCGTGAACTTGCATATTTAAATCCAAAAATTACTATAAATTTTAAAGATAATCGCGTAGGAAAAGCAGAAAGCTTTCATTTTGAAGGTGGTATAAGTCAGTTTGTTACAGATTTAAATAAAAAACAAGCTTTAACTAAGGCAATATTTTTCAATGTAGATGAAGAAGATGTAAATGTTGAAGTAGCATTGCTTTATAATGATAGTTATAGTGAAAATTTACTTTCTTTTGTAAATAATATCAAAACTCCAGATGGTGGAACGCACGAAGCAGGTTTTAGAATGGGCTTAACTCGTGTTATTAGTAATTACATTGAAGCAAATGCAAGTGCTAGAGAGAAAGATTCTAAAATCACAGGTGATGATGTAAGAGAAGGTTTGATAGCAGTTGTAAGTGTAAAAGTACCTGAGCCACAATTTGAAGGACAAACTAAAGGAAAATTAGGTTCAAGTTATGTTAGACCTATAGTTTCTAAGGCTTCTTTTGAGTATTTGACAAAATATTTTGAAGAAAATCCTATTGAAGCAAAAGCTATTATGAATAAGGCTTTAATGGCAGCTCGTGGTAGAGAAGCAGCTAAAAAAGCTAGAGAGCTAACAAGAAAAAAAGAAAGTTCAAGTGTAGGGACTTTGCCAGGAAAATTAGCTGATTGTCAAAGTAAAGATCCAAGTGAAAGTGAAATTTATTTAGTTGAGGGTGATAGTGCAGGAGGTTCTGCAAAACAAGGTAGAGAAAGAACTTTCCAAGCGATTTTACCTTTAAGAGGTAAAATACTCAATGTTGAAAAAGCAAGACTTGATAAAATTTTAAAAAGTGAACAAATTCAAAATATGATCACAGCCTTTGGTTGTGGGATCGGTGATGAGTTTGATATAGAAAAATTAAGATATCATAAAATCATTATTATGACCGATGCTGATGTGGATGGTTCTCACATACAAACTTTGCTTTTGACATTTTTCTTCCGTTTTATGAATGATCTTGTAACAAATGGACATATTTATTTAGCTCAACCACCTTTATATCGTTATAAAAAAGGTCAAAAAAAAGAAATTTATCTAAAAGATGAAAAAGCTTTAAATGATTATTTGATCGAAACAGGCATAGAAAGTTCTACTTATGAGGGTGTAGGATTAAATGATTTAAAAGATTTCCTAAAAATCGTTGCAGCTTATAGAAGTGTTTTAAAAGAATTAGAAAAAAGATTTAATGTGATTTCAGTGATTAGGTATTTGATAGAAAATCCTGATTTAATAAAAACTTCTAATGAAGAATTATTTAAAGTCATAAAAGAATTTTTAGAAAAACAAAATCACAATATCTTAAATTCATATATCAATGAAAATGAAATTCGTGTTTATGTACAAACTGAAAATGGTTTAGAAGAGCTTATCATCAATGATGATTTATTTGCTAATCCTTTATATGAAGAAGCAAATTATATTTATCAAAAAATCAAAGATAGAGATTTAAAATTTGATAAAGATATTTTAGAAATTTTAGATGAAGTTGAAAAAAATGCTAAAAAAGGTGCTTATATACAACGCTATAAAGGTCTTGGTGAGATGAATCCTGAACAACTTTGGGAAACAACTATGGATCCAAGTAATCGTCGTTTGTTAAAAATCACCATAGAAGATGCTCAAAGAGCAAATGATACTTTCAACCTTTTCATGGGTGATGATGTAGAACCACGCCGTGAGTACATACAAGCTCATGCTAAAGATGTTAAACATTTAGATGTTTGATTTTTAAAATGAAAACTTTTTTACAAAATATCCCAAAAGTAGAATTACACTTACACATTGAAGGCTCATTAGAGCCTAAAATGATGTTTGAATTAGCTAAAAGAAATAATATTGCTTTAAAATATAAAAGCGAAGATGAGATAAAAAAAGCTTATAATTTTTCAAATTTACAAGATTTTTTAGATATATATTATCAAGGTGCAAATGTCTTACAAAGCAAGCAAGATTTTTATGATTTAACCTTTGCTTATATGAAAAAATGCAAAGAGCAAAATGTAGTTCATACTGAAATTTTTTTCGATCCTCAAACTCATACTGCTAGAAATATAGCTTTAAAAGATGTTATAGAAGGAATTTGGCAAGCTTTACAAAAAGCAAAAGAAGAATTTGGAATTTCAAGTTTTTTAATCGCTTGTATTTTAAGGCATTTAAGTGAGGATGAGGGTTTAAAAACTTTAGATGAACTTTGTTTATATAAAGATAAAATCAAAGCCATAGGACTTGATAGTTCTGAACTGAATAATCCTCCTTTTAAATTTAAAAATTTATTTCAAAAAGCCAAAGAAGAAGGCTTTTTATTAGTTATGCATGCGGGTGAAGAAGGAAGTAGTGAGTATATCAAACAAGCTTTAGAATTTGGTGTAAGTAGAATAGATCATGGCATAAGGTGTGAAGAAGATTTAGAGCTTGTAAAACAATTAGTAAAAAGTCAAATTCCACTAACAATATGCCCTTTATCAAATATAAAATTAAAAGTTTTTCAAAATATGCAAGAACATAATATTTTAAAACTTTTAAAACAAAATCTCTGTGTTTGTGTAAATTCAGATGATCCAGCGTATTTTGGAGGATATATTTTAGAAAATTTTATAGCCTTAGATGAAGCTTTTAAACTTAGTAAAGATGAGGTTGAAAAACTTTGTATTAATGCCATTAATGCTTCTTTTTTACAAGAAAATGAAAAAGAAAAATTGATAAAACAAATTAAGGCTTATGAATGAAATATAGTTTTTTAGATTTAATTAAAGAGGTTTTAGAAAATTGTGAATTTCCACTTAGTGGCAATGAAATTTGGAATTTAGCTTTAAATAAAGGCTATGATAAAAAATTACAAAGCTACAAAGATGGAAATTTGACTAAAACTCCTATTCAAAGTTTATTAGCAAAAATTTATACAAATTTAAAAAAAGAAAATTCTATTTTTTTAATAACAACAAAAAATCCAACAAAATTTTGGTTAAAATCTCGTGAAAATGAACTAAATTCTAAAAAACTAGAAAATATACAAAAAAATGAAGAAAAACAAAAAACAAAAAATTATTTTCATGAAAGAGATTTACATCCTTTAGTTGTTAAATTTTTATATGATAATGCGAATTTTAATCTTTTTAGTAAAACTATTTTTCACGAAAAAAGTATTAAAGCTAAAAGTGGAGAAAATGAATGGATACATCCAGATATAGTTGGAGTGCATTTTCCGTTTAAAGATTATGAAAATGATTCTTTTGAACTTTTTAAAAATTTAAACCAAATTTCTTATAAACTTTATAGTTTTGAGCTTAAATTTAAACTTGATTTTTCAAATTTAAGATAATATTATTTTTAAGCTGTAAGTAATTCTAGTTGGGCTAATGAAGGATATTTAATAACATTAGAGTATGATGAAGAAATTTTAGATGAGCTTTGGAGATTAAATAATGCTTTTGGCATAGGTTTTATAAAACTTGATGTTAATGATTTAAATTCTTCTCAAGTAGTAATTCCTGCAAAAGAAAAATTAAATTTAGATTTAAAAACTTTGGATTTATTAGTGTATAAAAATAAAGATTTTAAAAATTTTATAGAAAATATAAATAAAGATATAAATGTAGGTGATTACAATCGCATAGGAATTTCATTTTATGATGAAATTTTAGAAGATGAAGAGATGGAAAAATATATAATTAATAAAAAAATTATAATAAAGGAAAAACAATGAGATATGGTGAAAAAGAAATCAAAGAATTTAGTGTAGAAAATATGGAAGTTTGGCCAAATGATGCTAAAAATGATTATGTGATTAAAATCACTTTGCCTGAATTTATGTGTTGTTGTCCGCGTAGTGGATATCCTGATTTTGCTACAATTTACTTAGAATATATTCCAAATAAATTAGTAGTAGAACTTAAAGCAATCAAACTTTATATCAATACCTTCATGTATAGAAATGTTTCACATGAAGCAAGTATTAATGAAATTTACAATACTTTAAAAGAAAAACTTGATCCAAAATGGATAAAAGTAGTAGGCGATTTTAACCCTCGTGGTAATGTGCATACCGTGATTGAATGCAGATCTGATTTAGTAGTTCCACAAAATTAAGTTTTTATTAAAAATAAAAGGATATATTATATCTTATTTAAAGGAGGAAAATATGAAATTAAAATTATTTAGTTTAGTTGCAAGTGTGGCTTTGGTTTCAAATTTAGCTTTAGCAGATGAAAATTCAGGTTTGCTTTTAGGTATTGATGCAGGATGGTTTCATACTAAGGTAAAATCTGATCTTGATCATACTAAAAATAATAAAAAATTCAATGGTGATTTAGAAGGTGATGTTCCTGTTTTTGGTTTAAGAGTTGGTTATCGTTTTAGTGAAAACCATAGACTTTATGGTGCTTATAATTATTCAAGCGAATTTAGTGATGTAATCAATACCACAAGTTTTAAAATTGATGGAAAGTTTACTACACATAAGTTTTTACTTGGTTATGATTTTACTCCAAAAATCTTTGAAAAAACAAGAGCAGTTTTAGGTGTATATGGCGGTTATGCAAGAACGGATATGACTTTAAAAACAAGTATATTATCATTATCTCAAGACTTTGATGGTTATACTTATGGGGCAAAAATCGGTGCTTTATATGAATTAAATCAAGCAAATGAAATTGAGTTTGGTTTTAAAGCCGAACAAACTCACTACGATACAAGAAATTTCAGCACTGCTAATTCATCAAACTTTTATGATCCTAAACAAACAAATTATGGTTTATATCTAGGATATACTTATAAATTCTAAGGAGAATATATGCCAAAAGATGCAAATGGAACTGAGCTTAATGCAGGTGATAGTGTAAGTGTTGTTAAAGATTTAAAGGTAAAAGGTGCAAGTACTACTTTAAAGCGTGGCACGACTATAAAAAATATTAAATTAACAAACAAAGACACTGAAATTGAAGCTAAGATAGATAAATTTGGTGTGATTGTTTTAAAAACTGAATTTCTTAAAAAAATATAGTAAAAATTCCCAATCAATCTTGGGAATTTTCTTCTTGATAAACACAATGCTTAAAAATAAATTGATGTTCCTCAGGCAAGTTCTCAAATAAAGCATTTGCGAGTTGTCTTATTTCCCAAAGGGCTGATTTTGAGCTTCTTAGAGTGATAAAATTTTGCAAACTTCTTGCATTAATTGTTAAAGTTAATTCTGTTTTATAGCTTTCTGGTAAGCAGTATTTTGCTATGTCTAAACTAATACTATTTTGCAAAATCAAACGCAGATTTTCTAAAGCTTTGATACTTGCATTATCTACTACTTCATTTCCGGTTAATACTAAGTATCTTTTAGCATTTTCAAAGTCATTTTCTTTAAATTCACTTTCATTTCTTAGTTCTTTTAAGGTATATCTTGTGCTTTTTACACTAGGACTAGTGTGGCGGTGTCTTGCAACTTCTTGTAAGCATGCTCTTGAAATACCTTGTATATAAAAAGTATAGTTTAAATGCTCTAAGGTTGAAGCATGTTTGAATTTATTTCCCACACGATCGATTAATTCTTTATCTTTTTCGCCACCACAATCGCCTTTGTCAAAACTTTGCCAACATGTTCTTGTTGCATGAGAGCATACAGAAAGTGGAGTATGATTTAATAATGTGATTTTCATCAAAAAATTCCTTCAAAAATAATTGAATTTTACACAAATGTTTATAAAAATAAAATTTTTTATTCGTTATAATTTCAAAAAAAAGAAATAAGGTTATTTTATGAAATTAAAACAAACTAAGTATATTTTTGTAACCGGTGGTGTTTTAAGCTCATTAGGAAAAGGTATAGCAGCAGCTTCTATAGCTACGATTTTAAAAAATTCAGGTTTAAAAGTAAGTATTTTAAAAGCAGATCCTTATATTAATGTAGATCCTGGTACGATGAGTCCTTTAGAGCATGGAGAAGTTTTTGTAACTGAAGATGGAGCTGAGACAGATTTAGACTTAGGACATTATGAGAGATTTTTAAATGAGAGCTTATCTCAGGATAATAACTTCACAACAGGTAGAGTTTATCAAAGTGTTATAGAAAAAGAAAGAAGAGGAGATTATTTAGGAAAAACCATACAAGTAATCCCTCATATAGTTGATGAGATAAAAGATCGCATTAAAAAAGCCGGAGTTGATAAAGATATTTTAATCGTTGAAATAGGTGGTACAGTAGGAGATATAGAAGGCTTGCCATTTTTAGAAGCCATTAGAGCTTTAAAGCTTGAAGTGGGTAAATATAATGCTATTAATATTCACTTGACTTTAGTGCCATTTATCAAAGCAGCAGGAGAGCTTAAAACAAAACCAACTCAACATAGTGTGGGAGAATTACGCCGTATAGGTATAAGCCCTGATATGATTATTTGCAGAAGTGAAAAATCTTTAGATAGAGAGTTAAAAGACAAAATCGCAATTTCATGTGGAGTTGAAAAAAATTGTGTTATAGAAAGTGTAGACGCAGCTAGTATTTATCAAATTCCACTAAATTTCTTAAAACAAGATATTTTAAATTCTATTGCAAGTTTATTAGATCTTCAAAATTTAAAGCCAAATATGAACGAATGGGATTCTTTGGTAAAAAGGGTCATCGCTCCAAGTAATGAACTTAGCATTGCTTTTGTAGGAAAATATGTAGATTTAAAAGAAAGTTATAAAAGCTTAACAGAGGCCATTATCCATGCAGGTGCAGCACTTGATGCGAGAGTAAATTTAAAATGGATTGATAGTGAAAAATTAGAAAATGCAAATGTTGAAGAAAGCTTTAAAGATGTAAGTGGGATTTTAGTAGCAGGTGGTTTTGGTTATCGTGGAGTAGAAGGAAAAATCAAAGCCATACAATATGCAAGAGAAAATAAAATTCCATTTTTAGGAATTTGTTTGGGTATGCAGCTTTCTTTAGTGGAATTTGCACGCAATGTTTTAAAACTAGAAGATGCAAATTCTCATGAATTTAATCCAAATTGTAAAAATCCTATCATCTTTTTGATTGATGAATTTATTGACGCAAGTGGAGAAAAGCAAATTAGAACAAGTAAAACTCCACTTGGTGGAACTATGCGTCTTGGAGCTTATGAGTGTCATATCAAGCCAAATACACTTTTAAGTAAGGTTTATGATAATCAAAAAAGCGTAAAAGAACGCCACCGCCACCGCTATGAAGCTAATCCAAAATATAAAGAAATGTTTGAGAAAAATGGGCTTATTATAAGCGGGGAAAATGAAGGTTTGGTTGAGGCTGTGGAGCTTAAAGATCATCCATTTTTCTTAGCAGTGCAGTTTCACCCTGAATTTACTTCACGCTTGGTTAGGGTTAATCCGGCTATTTTTTCTTTTATCAAGGCATCTTTAACAAATCATGCTAAATAAAGTCAAAATAAAAGAAATTTTACACCAGCGTTTTATCAATGATACGCATGTAAAGCTTTGTGATTTACCTATGCCATCTTGTTTAAAAGATGTCTATAAAGGTGCTTTGCGTATCAAAGAAGCGATTGAAAAAAATCAAAAGCTTGCTATTGTTGGGGATTATGATGTAGATGGAGTGATTTCTTGTGTGATTTTATCTGAATTTTTTGATGATATTGGATATGACTATGTGGTAAAAATTCCAAATCGTTTTAAAGATGGATATGGTCTAAATGAAGAAATCATCAATGAACTTAATGGGGTAGATTTAATCATCACTGTAGATAATGGTATAGCAGCTTTTGATGCAGCAGAGCTTTGTTTACAAAAAGGAATTGATTTAATCATTACCGATCATCATATGCCTCCAGCTACTTTACCAAAAGCTTATGCGATCATTAATCCTAAACAACAAGATTGTGAATTTCCTGATATTGAAATTTGTGGTGCTCAAGTGGCTTGGTATTTAGTTGCTGCTATAAAAGAAGTATGTAAGATTAATTATAATATGTGTAAATTTATAGAGCTTTTATCTATCGCAATTATCGCAGATATGATGGAGCTTAGAGATTTAAATAGAGCCTTAGTTAGAAAGGGCATAGAGTGTATTAATGATTCAAAACGAGTTGCATTTAAAGCTATCAAGCAGTATTTTGGTAAGGATAAATTTGAGCTTGATAATATTAGTTTTTTAATTGCACCTTTGATTAATAGCGCAGGTAGAATGGATGATGCAATTATTTCTTATAAATTTTTACATTCTAAAAATATCGATGAGGTTATGGGATATTTAGAGCAAATCATTGCTTATAATAATAGCCGCAAAGATGAAGAACGCGAGCTTTTTAAGCAGTGTTTAGAACAAGTTGATGAAAATGATCCTGTGATTATTGTCAATGGTCAAAACTGGCATGAGGGTGTTTTGGGTATAGTTGCAAGTCGTTTAGCAAAGCATTTTAACAAACCTGCCTTTGTTTTTTCAGAATGTGAGCAAAAGGCTAAAGCTAGTGTTAGAAGTGTAGGTAGGATAGATATTTTAAATATTATAGAGCAAGTTAAAGACTTTGTTTTAAGCTATGGTGGGCATAAAGGTGCAGCCGGAGTTTTGGTAGAGCTTAAAAAATTTGGTGTTTTTAAAAGTAAGCTTTATGAAATTTGTCAAAATATCCCTAAAGATGATTTTTATAATGCTGATGAGGTTTTGGGTAGTATTGACCCAAATGAAGTTGATTTTGAGCTTTTAGAGATATTAGAATTTTTTGAACCTTTTGGGCATAAAAACCCAAGACCTTATTTTAAATTTGATAAGCTTTTTGTAAAAAATAAAAGAAGATTAGGTAAGGAAGAAAACCATATAAAGCTTATTCTAACACAAGGAAATAAGACTTTAGAAGCTTTATTTTTTAACTTTGACTACGAACCAGAAATTGGGGAAAATATCAACTTTATAGCTAGTGTTTCCAAAAATAATTTTAGAGGATTAATCACGCCTCAACTTACTATCAAAGAAATTCTTAGATAATTTATTAACTTATTCACATATTTTTTATTTATAAATTTGCTATAGCATAAGTAATATAAAGGAGTAAAATGTTAAAAAGGATTTTATTATTAGTAGTATTTTTTAATTTTACTTTTGCCTTTGATACAAAAATTTTTATAGGTGATACTTATATACCTGAAAATTTTTATAAGTATGACAAAGACTTTAAAGCTGCAGCTAGAAAATACAACATACCTACGGCTTTACTTAAGGCTATAGCTTTAACAGAAAATGCTGCATATAAGCATAATATCATCGGTAAAAATAAAAATCAAACAAGAGATTATGGTTTAATGCAAATTAATAGTATTCATTTAAAACGCTATAAAATTGCCGAAAAAGAGATTGTAAAATCTAGTGTAAATATCGACACAGCAGCAAGATTGCTTCATGAAATTATACAAAAGCATGGTTTTAGTTGGAATGCTATTGGAAGATACCATTCAGCAAATGATAAATATAAAAATATTTGGCTTAATAAAGTAATGAAAAATTTAGTTGCTATAGTCTTAAAAGATAGCAAAGATCTTTTTGTAATGGAAAAATTTAGAGCTTTTAAACTCGCTTCTCTTTTGATGAATGTAGATAAAGAACAATACAGAATTTTGCTAGCAAGTAATAATTAAAACAAGAAATTATAAATTTTCTTGTTTTAAAGCTTCTGCTTGATAATAAGCGATTAATGGCTCGATGATTTCATCAAAAAGCCCACCTTCTAAAATCGCATCAAGTCTATATAAAGTAAGATTTATTCTATGATCACTAATTCTATTTTGAGGGAAATTATAAGTGCGTATGCGCTCACTTCTATCGCCACTTCCAACTTGTGATTTTCTTGCCTCGCTTTCTTTAGCTAAGCGTTCTTGTTCTTGCATTTCAAAAAGTCTTGCTTTTAAGACTTTCATGGCGCTTTCTTTGTTTTTATGTTGGCTTTTACCATCTTGATTTACTACAACTATACCTGTTGGAATATGAGTGATTCTTACAGCACTATCTGTGGTATTTACGCTTTGTCCACCATGGCCACTACTACGCATTACATCGATTTTTAAATCATTTGGATTGATTTGAATTTCAACATCATCAACTTCAGGCATAATAGCCACTGTAATAGCTGAAGTATGAACCCTACCTTGAGATTCTGTTTCAGGCACTCTTTGAACTCTATGCGTGCCACCTTCGTATTTTAGCCTTGAATAAGCTCCATTTCCTTTGATAAGAATGATAATTTCTTTAAACCCACCTACGCTACCTTCACTTGAGCTTACGATTTCGTATTTGTAATCACGATTTTCAGCATAGCGTATGTAAGCTTTTACTAAGTCCCCAACAAACAAAGAAGCTTCATCACCACCTGTGCCTGCACGAATTTCTAAAAATATATTTTTATCGTCGTTTGGATCTTTAGGCAATAAAAGAATTTTTAATTCTTCTTCAAGCTGTGGCTTTGAAACTTCGAGATTTTTAAGCTCTTCTTTTGCAAGCTCCCCTAATTCAGGATCAGATAAAAGAAGTTTATTTTCTTCTATATCATCTAAGGTTTTGAGATATTCTTTTGCTTTTTCTACTATAGGTTCTAAATTTTTTTGCTCTTTAGATAGAGCTGTCATTTTAGAAATATCATTAGAGATATTAACATCGCTAAGAAGAGTATTTAACTCATCAAAGCGCGCTAAAAAAGGTTTGAGTTTATCAGCTAACATTAAATTATGCTAATTTATTTACCAATAATGCTAATCTACTCACACGGCGTGAAGCAGTTTGTTTTTTCAAAAATCCACGACTTACCATAGCGTGAATGCTTTTATTAGCTATTTTTAATGCATTTTGTGCAGCTTCTTTATCATTATTTGCTGCTGCTTCGCGAACCGCTTTTGTAATATTTTTTAATCTTGTTCTATAAAATCTATTTCTTTCAGTTCTTTTGATAGTTTGTCTTGCTCTTTTTTCAGCAGATTTATGGTTTGCCATAATTTTCCTTTTTTATATAAATTAAATTGCTAATTATACAAAATTAAAATTAAATTTTAATTAATTTAAGTATTTTTAAAGTATTAATTTTAATACCTAATATCATTTATTTTTAAAAAATCGCGCAGTTTTTCATACTCGCCATTTTCCAAATAACGATATTTGCCAGCTTTTAACATACCAAGATCTAATGCTCCAAAAGCTACTCTTTTAAGATCCATCACTTCTAAATCAAAATGTCCAAAAAAGCGTCTTAACTCTCTATTTTTACCTTCATTAATGATTACTTTTAGCTTCGTATAGCCACCGCTTGAGCCAAAAATTTCAAAGCCTAAAAATGGAGCAAAACTCATTGAGGTTATTTTAGTTTTAGCGTGAGCCCCTTTTTTTTCATTTTGAATTTCTAAGCCATTTTGCATAGCTTCGATGACATTTTTATCTATATTACCTTTTACTTTTAAGTAATATTCTCTTTCTAAATCACTATGCATAAGCGCATCTGCTATCACAGGTGAATCAGTTAGTAAAAGCAATCCCTCACTTGCAAAGTCAAGCCTTCCTACACTAAGCCAAGTGCTAAATTGTTTTGGTAAAGTATGATAGATGGTTTTTCTACCTCTATCATCTTTTTTACTAACTATTTCACCTTTTTGTTTGTGATAAATGATGACTGAAAATTGTGTTTTTTTATGGAGTTTTTTACCATTGATAAAAACTTTATCTTCAGCATTTACGCTATCACTTAGCAAGGCTGTTTTTTTATTGATTTTTACTAAGCCTTGTTTGATTAGCTCATCAGCCTCACGGCGAGAGTATTTGCTATTGTGTGAGATGAATTTATTAATTCTCATAATTTCACTTTACATCACAAAAATAGTTGGTACTATGGTTGGATATTTTTTGATTTTTCTAAAAATATGCTTTCTTAGTACTTGTCTAATTTGAGCTTCTAAAACTTTTGGATTATCTAAAATTTCATCTTTTACATTTGGGAAAAATTGACTTAAAACATCACTCATTTCTTTTGAGAATGCTCCATCTTGTTTATCAGCTACTAGGCCATAACTAAATACTCTTGGCTTGTTAATAAGAGTTTTACTTGCTTTATCAAGCTGGGCGATGATGACAACTATACCGCTATCTGCTAGTTTTTGTCTATCGATTACCACATCATCTGCGATTTGTTTGTTGATTTGATTATCTACAAAGACCTTTCCTGTTTTAACTGTTTTTACGCGTTTGATGTATTTTTGACAAAGTTCTACTTGATCTCCATCACTCATTAAATAGATATTTCTTTCAGGTATGCCACATTTTAGAGCAGTTTCTTTGTGTTTGTTGATATGATTATACTCTCCATGTACTGGTAAGAAAAATTTAGGTTTTACTAAAGTTAGCATGAGTTTTTGTTCTTCTATACTAGCATGTCCGCTTACATGAATTTCGCTAAATTCTTGATAAGCTACTTTAGCTCCTGCTTTTAAAAGAAAATCAAGCACAGCAGAAACATTTGCTTCATTGCCTGGTATTGCTTTAGCTGAAATGATAACTTGATCGCTAGGTTTGATTTTGATAAATTTATGCTCATCAGTTGCCATTCTATATAAAGCACTCATAGTCTCGCCTTGACTTCCTGTAGTGACAATTAGTACTTCATTATCTTTATATTTGCTTACTTCATCAGCGTCAATGAAAATTTTTCTATCAAGTTTGATATAGCCAAGTTCCATAGTAGTATAGAGATTTCTTTCCATAGAGCGCCCTATAACACACACCTTTCTGCCGTATTTTAAACCATAGCTAATAGCTTGATATACACGGTGGATATTAGAGCTAAAGGTGCTCATGATTACCCTGCCTTTAGTTTTAGCAAAAATTTGATCAAAAGTAGGTCCTACGGAGCTTTCACTTTTTGTATAACCTTCTTTATATGAGTTTGTACTATCACTTAAAAGACAAAGCACACCTTCTTCGCCATATTGAGCTAAACGACTTAAATCCGTTGGATAGCCATCAATTGGTGTTTGATCTATTTTAAAATCGCCAGTGTGTATGATGGTTCCCGCTTTAGTTTTAATGGCTAAAGCACAAGCATCGATGATAGAGTGAGTTATGTGAATCCATTCTAAATTAAATTCTCCTATTTCATAAATTTGTCTTTTTGTTATAGGTCTAAACCATTTACGCTCAGCCTTTAAACCATGCTCTTCAAATTTATTTGAAATCATACCTAGTGCTAAAGGTGTTGCGTAGATAGGAAATTGGAATTCTTTGAAAAAATACGGCACAGCACCGATATGATCTTCATGAGCATGAGTGATGATGATAGCGCGAATTTTATTTTTAATCTTTCTTACATAGTCAAAATCAGGTATGATAATATCTACTCCATGCATGGTTCCATCTGGAAAACTCATACCTATATCAACGATAATTGCATCGTTGTTGGTTTCAAAAACAGTGATATTTCCACCGATTTCCCCAAGCCCACCCAAAGGTGTAATACGAATTTTATGTTCGCTTGAGTTGTTGTGTTTTAAAGGGTGAAGTCTTAGCTCGTGCATGATTTTATTAGCTTCTATGCTTTTAGCAAGTTCTATTTGCCATTCTTCATTGCCACTTAATTTAGATGGTAAATTTCTATTTTTTTTCTTTTTCTTTTTTTCTTCGTTAGCTTCAGTTTGAGTATTTTCTACTTTTGTTTCGTTTTTAATTTCACTATTTTGCTCTTGATTTTGTGAATCTTTTTTTCTTTTGTTTCTAAATTTATTAAATCTTTTAGTTTTATTTTGCTCTTGAGTTTTGTTTTCTTCGCTCATAGTCATCCTTTAAATGGTTATAAATTTTAAGGTATGAATCAACGCTAATTTCATGAGCTCTTGAGGTAGAAGAGATATCTAGTGCTTCAAATGCTTTTAAAATTTTTTCTTTTTTATTTTTAAAATTAGATAAGAGTTGTTTTCTAGGATTTTGAAAACAAGCTCTAAGAAATTCTTTAAAAGCTTCTATATTTTCACATTTTTGCTGATAATGAGTGGTTTTTATTAACTTCATTACAGCTGAAGTAACTTTTGGTGGAGGATTAAAACTTTGTGGTTGTATATCAAAAAGCATTTGTCTTTGGCATATCAATGCACAAAGCACCCCTAAAGCCGAAAAATTACTTTCTTTTTCATTTGCACAAAATTTCTGTGCTACTTCTTTTTGCACCATTACTATAAGCCCAAGGCAATTTTGATCTTCTAGGGCTTTTAAAATCAAATTTGTAGCAATATAATATGGTAAATTTGCTACCAAAAAGTACTCTTTATCGCTTAAACTTCCTTGATCAAAAGCATCGCTTGCATTTTGATGGATAAGCTCAAAATTTCCACCTTCAATCTCATTTTGAAATTTTTTATTTAAAATAGGAATCAAATCTTTATCAATCTCATAAGCTCTAATATGAGCTTGTGGGATTTTCAAAAGTTCTTGCGTTAAATCACCTAAGCCAGGCCCAATCTCAACTATATTTTTAGTATCTTTGGGTATGGCTTGGATGATTTTATCTACCACGCTTTTATCACATAAAAAATTTTGCCCAAAATGTTTTTTTGCTTTTATCATAAATTTATTCTATCTAAAAAATATTAATTATAGCATTATTTTAAGCGCTAATTAGATAAAATTTGAATTATTTTTTATAAAGGTTAATTTTTGAAAAATCTTATAGTATGTGCAGGAGGAAATGAGGATTTTAAATTTGCACAAAGTATAGGCATAGGTTTGGTTAATTCTGCTTTTTCTTTGGGTAAAATTTTAAGTCAAGCAAAAGTAGATAGAGTGATTTTTATAGGCACATGTGGAATTTACCAAGAAGGAAAAATTTTAGACATTTATGAAAGTTCTAACGCAGCGAATTTAGAATATGCAGATTTATTTGATAGTTTTTATACGCCTATAGCAAATGAGATTAGATTAAATGTTTCACATGAAACTATGATTAATTCTTCAAATTATATTTGTAAAGATGAAAATATCGCCCAAGAATTTTTTAAAAAAGGCGTACATATAGAAAATATGGAAGCATATGCAGTGCTTTCTTGTGCAAAAATGCAAGGGATAGAAGGAATTTGTTATTTATGTGCGACAAATTTTTGTAATGAATTTGCACATGAGGATTTTTTAAAAAACCATCAAAAGGCAAAAGAATTATTAAAAGATTTTTTGTTAGATAAAAAACTTATATAGGAAAAAAATTGAGTGAATTAAAAAATATATTAGATTTTACTAAAGAAGAATTAGAAAATTTAGTCCAGCCAAAATTTAGAGCAAGGCAAATTTTTGAATGGGTATATAAAAAATATGCAGACGATTTTTCACAAATGTCATCTTTGCCAAAAGACTTTAGAGCACACTTGCAAGAAAATTTTCATTTTTCACCTCTAAAATATGTGAAAGATGAAAAAAGCAAAGATGGTAGTATAAAATATCTTTTTGAACTTTTAGATGGTAAAAAAATCGAAGCTGTTTTGCTACCAATGAAAGAAGAACTTGTAGATGAAAATGGAAAAATCATCAAACATGCAAGATATACTATTTGTGTTTCCTCTCAAGTGGGTTGCAAAAGTGGGTGCAGTTTTTGTCTGACTGCTAAAGGCGGTTTGAAAAGAAATTTGACTGCAGGAGAAATAGTAGGACAAATTTTATGGATTAAAAAATATAACAACATACCTTATGAAAGAAGGGTTAATATAGTCTATATGGGTATGGGAGAACCTTTGGATAATCTTAAAAATGTTTCTAAGGCAGTTAAAATTTTAGCCGATAATGATGCCTTAGCGATAAGCCCTAGAAGACAAACTATAAGTACAAGTGGTTTGGCAAAGCAAATTAAAGAGCTTGGAGAAATGAATTTGGGTGTGCTTTTGGCTATTTCGCTCCATGCTGTAAATGATGAGCTTAGAAGTGAATTAATGCCTATTAATAAAGCTTATAATATAGCAAGCATTATGGAAGCGGTGAGAAATTTTCCTATAGATCAGCGTAAAAGAGTGATGTTTGAATATCTTTTAATCGATGGTATAAATGATAAAATAGAACATGCAAAAGAACTAGTCAAACTTTTAAATGGCATAAAAGCTAAAGTGAATTTAATACTTTTTAATCCACACGAAGGAAGTTTATATAAAAGACCAAGTGTTGAAAATGCGGTTAAATTTCAAGATTATTTAAGTGCCAAAGGTGCTACTTGCACGATAAGAGAAAGTAAAGGACTTGATATTTCAGCTGCATGCGGACAGCTTAAAGAAAGGCAGAGTAAACAATGACTTTTTTAGATATAGCACAGCTTATTTTTATAAGCATAGTAGTGATCATAGGACTTGGTGGAATTGTTTATGTATTAATAAATGAAGGGAAAAACAATGGTAGATAAAAAACAATTATTAGAAAACCAATTATTTCAAAATAGATATATAAAACCAAATATTTCTTGGTATTTTTCGTATTTAAATGGCAAAAGAGGAATTGCTAGAATTTTTAAAGTTCCTTATGCTGCTTTGATGAAAAAATTTTATTTAAAAAAATACTTTGAAAAGAGAGTTTTAGAAGGTAAGGTGGATATTCCTTATTTAGAATTAGTTTTAACTACAAGATGTACTTTGCGTTGTGAATCATGTAACAATTTAATGCAGTATTTTTCACCATCAAATCAATATACTTGTACTTTAGAGGGTATTATAGAATCATTAGAGCTACTTTTATCTAAGGTAGATTCTATCGCAAGGGTTAGAATCATAGGTGGAGAGCCTTTGTTATTTAAAGATTTACCACAATTGATTGATTATTTAGATACTCAAAAGAAAATACTAACTTTTTCTTTAGTTACTAATGCAACTATTGATTTTAAAGATGAATTGATGAAAAAGTTAAAAAAATCTAATAAGGTTAGAAAAATTACGATTTCAGATTACAAAAGGTCACCAAATTTAAAAATTCCACTAAAGCAAGAAAGCATTTTAAGAAAATTAAAAGAAAATAAAATTCCATTTTCTATGGACTCTAGTGGTGAAAATTCTACTTGGAGTGATCCTGAAAAAATTTATAAACGTGGTAGAAGTAAAGAAGATATAATCAAAAACTATCGTAATTGTCAAATGCCATGTGTAAGTTTGATGACATCTGAGGGTTTAGAAAATAAACAATTAGCACCTAAAGGAGCTATTTTTGTTTGCCCTATATCAAGTTCTTTATCACGTTTAAAAGGACTTGAAGAATTTAATGGCGATTTTTTAAATTTAGAGGATTCTAAAGAAAGATTTTTTGAATTTTATTCTCAAGATTTTTATAAATCTTGTGATTATTGTAGGGATTATGGTAAGCCAGCTAAGCAAATTGCAGTTGCAATCCAAACTGATAAAGTTTTAAAATTAGAAAAAGATTAATATAAATTTTTTCAAAAACTCATCTTTTATATCTTTTTGAGATTGTATCAAAAATTTTTGATTTTTATATGTAAATTCTAAGCTAAAAGAGTGTAAAAGCAGTCTTTTAGCACCTGTGATTTGAGTTCTTTTTATTTCGCTCATTTTTCCATCAAGTATTTGCTCTATTTGTGTTTTTTCTAAACCATATAAAGGTTCACCTAAAATTTTATGTTTCACATGAAACAAATGTAGTCTTATTTGGTGTTGTCTGCCTGTTAGAGGTTTAGCTAAAACTAAACTGGCATCTAAATTTTCAAAATATTCTAAAGTATAAAATTGCGTTAAAGCTTCTTTACCATTTTCACAAATATGCATTCTAGTTTTTACTGCATCATAGTCTTTAGCTAAATCCATACTTTTATCTACTATAAATTCTTTTTTAGTTTTTCCTTTTACTAGAGCAAGATAGCTTTTTTGCACTAATCTTTTTTCAAACATGGTTTTTAACTCAATTTGCGCATTTTTATGTTTAGCTATGAGCAAAAGTCCGCTTGTTTCTTTATCTAGTCTATGAGCCACGCAAGCTTTTTCACCCCATAAATGCCAAATTTCATCACAAAGACTATAAGTACAATTGCGTCCATTAGGATGAGTTAGCACCCCGCTTGGTTTTTCTACTACAGCAAAATCTTCATTTTCATAAACTATTTCCAATCCTTTGGGGTTATTTTCATATACGATTAATTCTACTAAACCATTTAAAAATTTGTTTTTTTCTTCTACTAAAATTCCATTACAAAATAGTCTTTTTTTATCAATGAGTTTTTGTGCTTCACGCATAGAAATTTTTAACTCATCCATAAGCAGTCTAAATGCCTTTTTTCCATTATTTGCTAGTTTCTTTTTTATATATGCCATTTAATAACTTTCTTAGGTAATTTATAATAAAATTCAAGCTATTTTTCATAAAAAATTATATAAAAAAAGGTCTTGAAAATGGTTGAAAGATATAGTAGAGAAATCATGGCTAAAAAATGGGACATGCAAGCAAAATATGACGCATGGTTAAAAGTGGAATTAGCTGCTGTGAAAGCATGGAATAAACTTGGTCTTATTAAAGACGATGATTGTGAAAAAATTATAAAAAATGCAAAATTTGATATAGCAAGAATAGATGAGATAGAAAAAACTACCAAACATGATGTTATCGCTTTTTTAACTAGTGTAAGTGAAAGTTTGGGCGAGGAAAGTCGTTTTGTACATTATGCAATGACAAGTTCAGATTGTATTGATACTGCAGTTGCTTTGCAGATTAAAGATAGTTTAGAACTAATCTTGCAAGATTTAGATCAAGTTTTAGCAGCGATTAAAACAAGAGCATATGAGCATAAAAATACCTTAATGGTAGGAAGAAGCCATGGAATTCATGGAGAGCCTATAACTTTTGGTTTGGTTTTGGCTATTTGGTATGATTCGCTAGTACATGCAAAAGATTTAATCATTCATGCAAAAGAAGTGATTAGCTATGGAAAAATCAGTGGTGCCATGGGAAATTTTGCTCATGCTCCGCTTGAATTTGAAGAAGAAGTTTGTAAAAACTTAGATCTTAAGCCAGCACCAGTTTCAAACCAAGTTATACAAAGAGATCGCTACGCACAAGTTATCTCAGCTTTAGCTATTTTAGCTTCAAGTTGTGAGCAAATCGCTGTTGCTATCCGCCATTTTCAAAGAACAGAAGTATATGAAGCCGAAGAGTATTTTTCTCAAGGACAAAAAGGAAGCTCAGCTATGCCTCATAAAAGAAATCCTGTTTTGAGTGAAAATATTACCGGTCTTTGCAGGATGATAAGAGCTTATGTGACGCCTGCTTTGGAAAATGTAGCATTGTGGCATGAAAGAGATATATCACATTCTAGCGTAGAAAGATTTGTATTGCCTGATGCTTTTATCACGACTGATTTTATGCTTTCAAGATTATGTGGTGTGATAGAAAAGCTTTTGGTGTATCCAGAAAATATGATGAAAAATTTAAATTTAACCGGAGGACTTGTATTCTCTCAAAGAGTGTTGCTTGAACTTCCATTTAAAGGTATAAGCAGAGAAGAAGCTTATAAAATCGTTCAAAGAAATGCTATGAAAGTTTGGGCTGATTTGCAAAATGGTAAGCCTGCTTTAAATGAAAAAGGCGAGAGTTTGTTTTTGCTGGCTTTATTAGCTGATGAGGATTTGAAAAAATCTTTAAGTGAAGCAGATATTAGAAATTGTTTTGATTATAACTACTATACAAAAAATGTAGATAAAATTTTTGCAAGAACTTTTAAATAATAAATTAGGGGTTGTGAGTGAAAGTATTAAAAAGAAATGGAAGAACTGAAGAGTTAGATGTTTCTAAAATTAAAAAATATACCACCGACGCGGTGGCAAATTTAGAAAATGTTAGCCAAAGTGAGCTTGAAGTAGATGCAAAAATTCAATTTCGTGATGGTATAACAACAGAAGAAATCCAACAAACTCTTATAAAAACAGCAGTAGATAAAATAGATATTGATAGACCTAATTGGACCTTTGTTGCTGCAAGATTATTTTTATATGATTTATATAAAAAAGTAAGTGGTTATAATGGATATAAACATTTAAGAGAATATCTTGAAAAAGGTGAAAAAGAAGGTAGGATTTTAATCGGCTTAAAAGAAAAATATGATTTAGATGATCTTAATGCTTATATCAAGCCAGAACGCGATTTGCAATTTACTTATCTTGGTATAAAAACTTTATATGATAGATATTTGATTAAAGATTCTAAGGGTATGCCTATAGAATTACCACAGCAAATGTTTATGGCTATTGCGATGTTTTTAGCACAAAATGAGCTAGATTCTCAAACTTGGGCTAAGAAATTTTATGATTTGATCTCAACTTTTGAAGTAATGCTTGCAACTCCAACCCTTTCAAATGCAAGAACTACAAGACACCAATTAAGCTCATGTTATATAGGAAGCACGCCTGATAATATAGAAGGAATTTTTGATTCTTATCAAGAAATGGCGCTTTTATCTAAATTTGGCGGTGGTATAGGATGGGATTGGTCTAAGGTGCGCGCTATGGGTGGAAGCATAGATGGGCATAAAAATGCAGCAGGTGGGATCATACCATTTTTAAAAATCACTAATGATATAGCAGTTGCTGTTGATCAACTTGGTACTAGAAAAGGTGCAATTGCGGTTTATATTGAACCTTGGCATATGGATATTAATGACTTTTTAGACTTGCGTAAAAACTCAGGTGAAGAAAGAAGAAGAGCACATGAGCTTTTCCCTGCTTTGTGGATTAATGATTTATTCATGAAAAGAGTAAGAGCAAATGGCAAATGGACGCTTTTTGATCCTGCTGATACAGCAAGTTTATGCGATTTATACGGTGAAGAATTTGAGAAAAAATACGAAGAATTTGAAAAAGATGAAAGCATAGCTAAAGAAATTATAGATGCAAAAGAGCTTTGGAAAAAAATACTTTTATCTTATTTTGAAACAGGTATGCCATTTTTATGTTTTAAAGATAGTGCAAATAAAACAAATCCAAATTCCCACGCAGGAATTATAAGAAGTTCAAATTTATGTACAGAAATTTTTCAAAATACAGATCCAAATTATTATCAAATCAAAATTGTATTTGATGATAAAACAGAGCTTCATTTAGATGAGGATGAAGAACTTACAATAGATGGAGGGTATAAAAAGCTTGCTAAGAAAGTTTCTACTTTAGATAGTATTAATGGTAAAAAAGTCTATATAGTAGAAAAATACAAAAACGAAGGAAAAACCGCAGTTTGTAATCTAGCAAGTATAAACTTAAGTAAAATTAACACCAAAGAAGATATTCAAAGAGTAGTGCCAACGGCAATAAGAATGCTTGATAATGTGATTGATTTAAATTTTTATCCTCATATAAAGGTTAAAAATACCAATCTAAAATCACGCGCTATAGGACTTGGTGTAATGGGTGAAGCGCAAATGGTGGCTGAAGCTCAAATTTATTGGGGTTCTAATGAGCATTTTGAAAAAATTGATCGTATTATGGAAATGATTAGTTATGAGGCGATTTTAGCTAGCTCAAATTTAGCTTTAGAAAAAGGAAGTTATCCTGACTTTGAAGGATCAAACTGGAGTAAAGGTATAGTGCCAATTGATGTAGCAAATGAAAATGCTAAAAAACTTACCGCAAGTGAAGGTTTGTTTGATCAAAGCGAGTGTGATTGGGAAAAATTAAGAGAAAAACTCAAAAGAGATGGTATAAGAAATGGTTATTTAATGGCCATAGCGCCAACTTCTTCTATCTCGATTTTAGTGGGTACTACTCAAACAATTGAGCCTGTATATAAAAGAAAATGGTTTGAGCAAAACTTAAGTGGTATGATACCAACTGTAGTGCCAAATTTAAGTGCTAATACTTGGCAGTATTATACCCCTGCTTATGAGCTTGATCAAAAAATATTAGTAAAAGCAGCAGCGATTCGTGGTAAATGGATTGATCAAGGTCAATCATTAAATATCTTTGTTTCTTTAGATAAAGCAAGCGGTGGATATTTAAATGAAATTTATCAACTTGCTTGGGAATTAGGTGTTAAATCAACTTATTATCTAAGAAGCGAAAGCCCTGATAGTCAAAAAGTAAATGATGATGTAGTTGATAGAACTATAGAATGTGAAGGTTGTCAATAAAAATGGAGAAACAAAATGCATACAAAAAACTCACTACCGGAGCTTACGCTTAGGGGTATAATACTAGGAAGTATTTTAACGATTATTTTTACCGCCTCAAATGTATATTTGGGGCTTAAAGTTGGTCTTACTTTTTCTACTTCTATTCCTGCTGTTGTGATTGCAATGGCTGTTTTAAAAATCTTTAAAGACTCTAATATTTTAGAAAATAATATGGTTCAAACTCAAGTTTCAGCCGCAGGTACGCTTTCGGCTGTGATTTTTGTTATACCGGGTCTTTTTATGTGTGGATATTGGTTTGAATTTCCACTTTGGCTTACTTTTATGCTCTGTCTTTGTGGAGGTGGATTAGGCGTGCTTTTTACTATACCTTTGCGTAGAGCTATGGTAGTAGAGAGTAAATTAGCTTATCCTGAAGGAAGAGCTGCTGCTGAAATTTTAAAAGTAGCTAATAAAGATCAAGCCAATAAAAAAGGAAAAGTAGGCTTAAAAGAAATCATACTTGGCGTGGCTTTTGCTTCTATTATAAGTCTTTTTTCAAGCGGTTTTAAGCTACTTTCAAGTGGAAGTAGTTTTGCATTCATTTGGCAAAAAATGACTTTTGGCTTTTCTATGGGCTATTCAGTGGCACTTTTGGGTGCTGGATACTTAGTAGGTATAGCCGGAGGTGTTGCATTGCTTGTGGGTATGGTGCTTGCTTGGATGGTTTTTGTGCCGTATTTTTCTGCTAAAGAAAGTTTTGATACAAGTTTAAGTGCGCTTGATATAGCTAATCAAATTTGGGCTCAAAAAGTGCGTTTAATAGGTACAGGAGCTATTGCTATAGCAGCATTATGGACTTTAATAGAACTTGCAAAACCTGTATATGATGGCATGAAAAATATGCTTAAAAAAACCTCATTAAACCTCTCACAAGATCCTAAAGATACAGATTTGTCTTTAAAAGCTATGCTAGGTTTATTTGTACTTATGTGTATAGGTTTGTTTATTTCATTTTATGCTTTTGTAGCTGATTCAAATTTAGCAAGTGGTTATCAATTTCTTTTTGCCTTAGTAGGAGCTTTAGTAGCTATTTTCATAGGCTTTTTTGTAGCTTCTGCTTGTGGATATATGGCAGGTTTGGTGGGTTCATCATCTTCTCCTATTTCGGGTATAGGGCTTATTGGGATTATGATTTCTTCTTTGATTATTTTACTTTTGGGTTATCAAGTAGATTTATTTAGTGATCCTTTGATGTCTAAATTTGCTATTGCTTTTGCTATATTTACTACTAGTGTTATTTTAGCAACTGCTGCTATTTCTAACGATAATTTACAAGATTTAAAGACTGGCTATTTGGTGGGTGCAACTCCTTGGAAACAACAAATTTCTTTGATTATAGGTTGTGTGTTTGGAGCTTTGGCTATCGCTCCTGTGTTAAATTTATTATACCAAGCTTATGGTTTTGTAGGTGCAATGCCAAGAGAAGGAATGGATGAGGCAAATGCACTTGCTGCACCACAAGCAAATTTGATGAGCACTATAGCACAAGGTATTTTTAATGCTAATATCGATTGGAGTTATATTATAGCGGGAGCTTTTGTGGGCGTTGGTATAATCATCGTCGATCGTTTATTAAGAAAGAAAAATATGTCTTTGCCACCTTTAGCTGTGGGTATAGGTATATATTTACCACCTGCTGTTAATATGCCTTTATTTGTAGGTGGCTTACTAGCGTATTTAATCAAAAAGCGTTTAGAACAAAGATATGCTAAAAATGCTCATAAAAAAGAACTTATTCAAGAGCATGAGCAAAAAGGAACTTTATTTGCCTCTGGTTTGATAGTAGGTGAGAGTTTATTTGGAGTGTTAATAGCTGGTTTAACTGTGCTTTCTATTAGTAGAGGTGGGGCTGAAGATCCACTTGCTATTGCAACTTCATTTAAAGACGATGGGATTATAGGTTTTGTAGTGTTTGTAGCGATTATGCTAATTTTTGCAAGAAGAGTACTTAAAAAATGAATTTAGATTATTATTATGCTTTGATTTTAGGAATTATCGAGGGTTTGACTGAATTTTTACCTGTTTCATCTACTGGGCATATGATTTTAGGTGCTGAAATTTTGGGTTTAAATATAGATGATTTTTGGAGAAGTTTTTTTATCATCATTCAGCTTGGTTCTATACTAGCGGTGATTTTTATTTTCAAAGAAAAACTAACTCAAAAACTTGATATTTGGTTAAAACTTACTGTGGGCTTTTTGCCTGCAGGTGGGGTGGGTTTTATAGCATATAAGTTTTTAAAAGAAATATTTAATGGCTATACCGTGGCTACTATGTTAATCATTGGTGGGATTATTTTTATCATTATAGAACTTAAACATAGAAAAAAAGACTACACAATCCACTCTTTAGATGAGGTAAGTTATAAACAAGCTTTTTTGATAGGTTTAACTCAAGCTCTTGCGATCATACCAGGTACTTCAAGAAGTGGAGCAAGTATTATAGGTGGCTTATTGCTTGGGCTTGATCGCAAAGTTGCTTCTGAATTTTCGTTTTTGCTTGCAATTCCTACTATGATTATAGCAACAGCTTATAGCATTTATAAAGAACCACAAGTTCTAAGCAATATGAATAATTTCATTCCTTTAGCCATAGGTTTTATAACAGCTTTTGTAGTGGCTTTTGTAGTAATTAAAATATTTTTAAAATTAATCAGCAAGATAAACTTCATACCTTTTGGAATTTATAGGATAGTTTTAGGTTTTGTATTTTTATACCTTTTTATGAGTGGTGCTTTAGATATATCAAGAACGGGTGTTTGAAATATAAAAATATCCTTTATTTAAAAAAAGTTTAAGTTTTTCATAGCTAAAATTAGTCTTATATTTTAATTTAAGCTCACAAGGTTAGTGAGTGTTAAGGGTAGAAATGACAAAAGATATAATTGCATATGCAAATAATGAAACTTTGGTAGATACTCAAAGTTTTAACAATGACACAAATTTAACTCCGATTTATTTTGATAACTCTAAAGAAAGTTTAGAAGTTATCCGCCACTCTTGTGCGCATTTAATGGCTCAAGCGATTAAAAGCTTGCATCCAGAGGCTAAATTTTTCGTAGGGCCTGTGATAGAAGATGGATTTTATTATGATTTTAGAGTTGATAGCAAGATTTCAGAAGAAGACTTAAGCAAAATCGAAAAGAAAATGAAAGAACTAGCAGAAGCAAAGCTAGACATCACAAAATATGAACTCTCAAAGACTGAGGTTAAAGAAAAATTTGCTAATGATGATTTAAAACAAGAAGTTTTACTAAGAATTCCTGATGGAAAAGTAAGTATTTATAAGCAAGGCGAATTTGAAGATTTATGCCGTGGACCTCATGTACCAAATACTAGGTATTTAAGATTTTTCAAGCTTACTCGTGTAGCGGGAGCGTATTTGGGTGGTGATGAAAAAAGAGAAATGCTCACAAGAATTTATGGTACTGCCTTTGCAGATAAAGAAAGTTTAAATGAATACTTAAAAATCATTGAAGAAGCTAAAAAAAGAGATCACAGAAAACTTGGTAATGAAATGAAACTTTTTGCCTTTGATGATGAAATAGGCGGTGGGCTTCCTATATGGCTTAGCAATGGTGCAAAATTAAGAAGCAAATTAGAGCATTTGCTATATAAAGCACATAGATTAAGAGGCTATGAGCCTGTGCGTGGGCCTGAACTTTTAAAAGCTGATGCGTGGAAAATTAGTGGGCATTATGCAAACTATAAAGAAAATATGTATTTTACGCAAATTGATGAGCAAGAATATGGCATTAAGCCGATGAATTGTGTAGGACATATTAAAATTTATCAAAGTGATGTTAGAAGTTATCGTGATTTACCTTTGAAATTTTTTGAATACGGCGTGGTGCACCGCCATGAAAAAAGTGGAGTTTTACACGGGCTTTTTAGGGTAAGAGAATTTACTCAAGATGATGCACATATTTTTTGTATGCCAAGTCAGATAAAAGAACAAGTTTTAGAAATTTTAAGTTTTGTTGATACTTTGATGAAGGCTTTTGAGTTTGATTATGAAATGGAAATTTCAACACGCCCAGCAAAAGCAATAGGCGATGATGAAATTTGGGATATAGCTACAAAGGCTTTAAAAGAAGCTTTAGATGAGCAAGGTTTGAATTATGGAATTGATGAGGGCGGTGGAGCTTTCTATGGTCCAAAAATCGATATCAAAATCACTGATGCGCTAAAAAGAAAATGGCAGTGTGGAACTATACAAGTAGATTTTAACTTACCAAGTCGTTTTAAGCTTGAATACACAGACGCAGATAATGAGAAAAAACAACCTGTAATGCTTCACCGTGCTATTTTAGGTTCTTTTGAAAGATTTATAGGAATTTTAGTAGAGCATTGTGCGGGTGAGTTGCCATTTTTCATAGCACCAACTCAAGTAGCTATAGTGCCTATTTCGCAAAATCATCATGAGTATGCGAAAGAAATAGCAAGAAAACTTTTAGAACTTGGCATTGATGGTGAAGTGTATAATAAAAATGAAAGCTTAAATAAAAAAATCCGCACCGCTGAAAAAGCACATGTGCCTATGATACTTGTTTTAGGTGATGAAGAAGTAGTAAATCAAAGTGTGGCTTTAAGAGATAGAAGAGCAAAAGAACAAAAAACAATGACTTTAGATGAATTTATAATCCTAACAAAGGAGAAATTAAGTGAGGTACGCTTTTGAGTAAAGAAAAAGAAGTATTGCTAAATGAAGAAATTCAAGCAGATGAGATCAGGTGTATAGGTGATGATGGCAAGGTTTATGGCATTATTGGTAGTGATGAAGCACTAGATATAGCGAATAGACTAGGGCTTGATTTGGTGATGATAGCCCCTGAAGCCAAACCACCTGTATGTAAGATAATGGATTATGGAAAATTCCGTTATCAACAAGAAAAGAAACAAAAAGAAGCAAAGAAAAAACAAAAAGTTATCGATATAAAAGAAATCAAACTTTCTGTGAAAATCGCTCAAAATGACATTAATTATAAAGTCAAACATGCAAGTGAGTTTTTAGAGCAAGGTAAGCATGTTAAATTTAGAGTGTTTTTAAAAGGTCGTGAGATGGGTTCTCCTGAAGCAGGAGTAGCTTTGCTTGAAAAAATTTGGCAAATGGTTGAAGATATAGCAGATAGAGATAAAGAACCTTTGTTTGAAGGACGCTATGTAAATATGCTAGTAACTCCTAAAAAGAAAAGATAGATAATATGGTTAATTTTGAGTGGAAGCAAAATTATAATATAAATCAAATTATTATAGACAATCAGCATAAAGCGCTGTTTAATTCTGTGCGTAAGTTGCAAGAACAAAAAGAAAAAAATATTGATATATCAATTATAAGAAATACTATAAAAGAAATGTTACATTATGCTAAACAGCATTGTGAAGACGAAGAAAATTATATGCGTTCTATTAATTTTCCAATGTTAGAACAGCATATACAATCTCATAGAAGATTAAAAAATATGGTTCAACAAATTATTGAAGAGCTGAATCAGCGTAAATTTGATTTTGAAATTTTATATAATGCTGCAGAAGAGTTTTTGGTTCATGTTTTAACTGAAGATTTGGATATTTTAAAGCACTCAAAAGGATTGTATGATATTCAAGAAGAACCTTATAATATTGTTGAGTATTCGGATATAATTTCGTCTATTTCTGAATCAAATGGTAATGATTTTAATTATGTATGTGCTTGTGGAGATAGGATTTATAAAGTAAAAGGAAATGTACATAAAAGTCTTTATAAAAGGAAAACAAAAATTCGATGCACGATGTGTAGACAACCTATGGTTTTTTTGGCTCATCCTTCTATGGAAGATATTGAATTTGACATCCTTAAGAAAAAAGTGTTGGGATAAATCGGTGTTATATTTTAAAGAGTTAAATAAAAATAATGTTGATCAGGATTATCTTGATGAAGATATAACAGTTGAAAACAATAATCAATTGGAATCATGTATAAAAAGTGGAGTTTGTATTAAAGCTAGAAATGTATTTATTAAAGGAAATGTAGAACAATCAAATATAATTGCTTCAAGTGTTTTTGTTGAAGGACAAACTCATTCAAGATCTGAAATTAAAGCTTCTAGTGTTTATATCAAGCATTGTAAAGGAAGTGTTATTGCAGATTGTGTTTTTATTGAGACTCTAGAAGGTGGAGTTATAAAGGCAAAGAAGGTTTATGTTGATATATGTGGAAGTGGTAAAATAATAGCAGATTTTATTTATATTGGTAAATGTTTATCCTATAATGAATTGTATGCTAAGCAATATTTAGTATTTGAGGAAGTAGAAGGCAATATGAATACATTTGAAATTAACCCTGAAAAATTTTTACATGAGATAAATTCTAAAAATTTTTTTCAAAAACAATTAATGTTAGAACAATTAAACAGTAAGCTTAAGTATGTTATAGAACAACTTGATGAAGCAAAAGCATATATAGTGAATAATTGTCATAATATTTATAAAATAAAAAATCTTAATAAAAAAAATATAGTTTATAAAAGAAATATTGAGTTGTATAATCGTGCATTGACAAAATATCAAAATCAGTTTAATAAATATAAAGATGTTGTTAAATTGTTTTATGTGGTAAATACTCAAGTTGATAGTGTTTTAAATATGGCTTTTAATGGGAAAATTATACTAAAAAAATACAATAAAGGTACGGATAATTTAATCAAATTTACGATTATAGGTAAAAAGAATAGAGATTATAGATATATTTTAAAAAACGACTATTGTAAAGTATTTTATTTGCAAAATCGCAAAAAGCCAAATTTGAGATTCCATACGGATTTAAACCAAGAAGATCTTTTGTGGATTGAAAAAATAAAAAAATGTTTCTAAAAGATAAAGAAAATCTGCAATTTTTAAAAGAACAAATCATAGCTTATCTTGGTAATAAAAGATCTTTGCTCGATTTTTTAAATCAAGGCTTTAAATTCGCACAAAATGAGCTTAAAAAGGACAAATTTAGTTTTTGTGATGTATTTAGTGGCTCTGGAGTAGTTTCGCGTTTTGTGAAGCCTTATGCGAGTTTTATCATGGCAAATGATTTGGAAGATTATTCTAAAGTCATTAATGAGTGTTATTTAAGCAATCAAAACACACAATTTTTACAAGAATTACAAAAATATTATGCTTTTTTAACTTCTGATTTAAAACTTAAAAAAGGTTTTATAAGCAAGCTTTATGCACCAAATGATGATGAACATATCCAAAAGAATGAAAGAGTTTTTTACACGCTTAAAAACGCGATGTATTTAGACTCTATGCGAGAAAAAATTTCAAGCTTGCCAAGTAATATACAAAAATACTTCATAGCGCCACTTATCTATGAAGCAAGCGTGCATGCAAATACAAGCGGGGTTTTTAAAGGCTTTTATAAAGATAAAAATGGAGTGGGAAAATTTGGAGGAAATGGAGCAAACGCACTTAGTCGTATAAAAGGCGATATAGATTTAAAAATGCCTGTTTTTTCAAATTTTATTTGTAAATATGAGGTTTTTCAAAAAGACGCAAATATTTTAGCTAAAGAGCTTGATAGCTTTGATGTGGCGTATTTAGATCCACCTTATAATCAACATCCTTATGGATCAAATTATTTTATGTTAAATTTAATCGCAAATTATAAAAAGCCAAAGGAAATTTCAAAGGTTTCTGGCATACCAAAAGACTGGAACCGCAGTGCTTTTAACAAAGAAAAAAAAGCCGAAGATGCTTTGTTTGATTTGATAAATGATTTAAAAGCCAAGATTGTATTGCTTTCTTATAATTGTGAGGGTTTTGTAAAAAAAGAAAATTTCACAAAAAGACTTCAAAGTCTTGGAGAATGCTTTGTGCTTGAGCAAAAGTATAATGTCTTTAGAGCTAGTAGAAACCTCTCTAAACGCTCTATACATATACAAGAACAACTTTATGTGTTAAAAAAGAAGAATTAGAATTTAATTTTTCTAAAGCATAGTTGTAGTAAAATGATAGCTTTCTTTTATGAAAAAATTGATCCAAAGGATACACATGCCAAAAATGAAAAGCGTTAAAAGTGCTGTTAAACGCTTCAAAGTAGGTAAAAATAAAATCAAAAGAGGCGCTGCTTATAGAAGCCACATTTTGACTAAAAAACCTGCTAAAAGAATGCGTGATCTTCGCACTTCTAAGTATGTTCACTCAACCAATGTTAAAGCGGTTGAAAAAATGTTAGGAATTTAAGCTCGCTTAAATTTAGTTTTTGACAAAAGTCATTCAAACTCCCCTTATTTTAAAGGGCAAGATTCGTTTAACGAACGCCAATTTGTGAAAGGATAAATATGGCAAGAGTAAAAACAGGTGTTGTAAGACGCCGCAGACATAAAAAAGTTTTAAAACTTGCGCGCGGTTTTTATAGTGGTCGCCGCAAACACTTTAGAAAAGCTAAAGAACAATTAGAAAGAAGTTTGGTTTATGCGTATCGCGATAGACGCCGCAAAAAACGCGATTTCCGTCGTCTTTGGATAGTGCGTATCAATGCAGCTTGCAGACTAAATGATATTAGTTATTCAAGATTTATAAATGGTCTTAAAAAAGCAGGCATTGAACTTGATAGAAAAATCTTAGCTGATTTAGCGATGAACGACGCAGCTGCTTTTGCTAAAATAGCAGATGCTGCTAAAAAAGCACTTTAATCTTACTACAAGGCTTTTTATAAGCCTTGTTTTTCTCTTTACTTTCTTTTTAAACTCTCTTTTTGCAAAAGATATTTTACTTTTTAAAGTTTATGATGAAAAAGCATTTAAAGATATAAATTTAAGCCATTATCTCATGAGCGAAAAACTCGATGGTATAAGAGGTCTTTGGAGTGGTAAGTCTATGCAAACAAGAGCAGGAAATGCTATAAAACTTCCTTTATTTTTCACAAAAAATTTTCTTAAATTTGAGTTAGATGGATAACTTTGGGTAAAAAGAGCTTCTTTTGAAGAAATTTCTTCTTTAATACGCCAAGAAAATCTTGATGAAAAAATTTGGCAAAAAGTAAGTTTTAATGTCTTTGATGTACCAAATGCTTGCGAGGAATTTAAACTTGATCCTTGTACTTTAGAAGCAAGATTAGATGTTTTAAAAAAGTATTTAGCTAAAAATCCAAATGATTTTATAAAAATCATCCCACAAATTCGCATTAAAGACAAAAATCATTTAGAACAATTTTATCAAGATATTATTTCTCATAAGGGCGAGGGTATAATCATAAGATTAAACAACGCACCTTATGAAAAGAAAAGACCAAACAATGCTTTTAAACTAAAACCTTTTGATGATGCAGAATGTATTGTAAAAAAGCATTTTGAAGGTAAGGGAAAATTTGAAGGTAAAATGGGATCTTTACTTTGTGAAGCAGTGATTGAGGATAAAAAAGTAAGTTTTAAGATAGGCTCAGGCTTTAAAGAAAGCGATCGCTTAAACCCTCCAACCAGTTGGTGCCACCATCACTTTTAAATACAACGGCTTAACCGAAAATGGAAAACCAAAATTTGCTAGTTTTTTTAAGAGTGTATGAAAATAGCGTTTTAAAGTAAAAGTAAATTTTAACTTTTCTTTAAAAAGGCGCTAAAACAAAGATAAAGCACAAAAACCACACAAGCACTTGCTATGATACAAGCTCCACTTGCAAGGTTATAATAAAAACTCACAAAAAGTCCTATCACGCAAAAACTTATGCTCAAAAGCGTAGAGATGATCATCATTTGCCCAAGCTTTTTAGAAAAGCTCTCAGCGATAAATGCAGGTATGCTAAGCAAAGCTATCACAAGTATAAGCCCTACTACTTTGATACTTATAACGATACAAAAAGCCATCATCGCGATTAAAAGATAATGAAAAAGATTAGTTTTAACCCCTCTTAAGCTTGCAAATTCTTTATCAAAGCTTAGAATTTCAAATTGACGATAAAAAAGCAATACTAAAATGACAAAAATCACATCAATTACTGCAAATAAAACTATATCTTGTGTAGGTACAGACAAAATACTACCAAATAAATACCCCATTAAATCACCATTATACCCAGGAGTTAAGTCTATGAGTATGATACCAACAGCCATTCCAAAAGCCCATATAACACCGACTATATTATCACTCCTAAAAGGATATTTTTGCACTAAAAATGCTACAAGCAAGGCTAAAAAAAGAGTAAATAAACTCGTGCTAACAAGTACTGGCAAACCAAAATAAAATGCTATACCTATACCCCCAAAAGCCCCATGCGTAATGCCTCCTGCCATAGAGCTTAAGCGGTTGATCATGATCAAAGTCCCCATGATCCCACAAGCAATACTAGTTAAAAATGCAGCCAAAAAAGCATTTTGTATAAAAGAGCTAGATAAAAGTTCAAGCATGGTTTTTTCCTTCACAGCAACACTGCTCCAAGCTAAGCTCCACATCACAAAAATGCGTGTGATTTTGGCTTAAATGTGCTAGTAAATGTGCCTTTTTTTCAGGGGTGTTTTCATGTAAGAATAATTCTTTGTTTAAATATGCGATTTTATTTGCATAAGCTAAGCTTACATTTAAATCATGGCATATTACTATCACACCAACCCCGTTTTCGTGTAATTTTTTCAAAAGCTCAAAAATCTGCACAGAGCCTTTAGTATCTATACTTGCAGTAGGCTCATCAAGGATTAAAAGCTTGCATTCACTTGCTAGGGCTCTTGCTATATAAATTCTTTGTCTTTGACCTCCGCTTAGTTCGTTGATTTTTTTATCCCAAAAATTTCTCATACCTACTTTTTCTAAGGATAGTAAGGCTTGCTCTTGATCTTTTTTGGTATAAAAACCAAAGAATTTTTTATCCACCCTTCCCATCATCACCACTTCTAGCACGCGTACTGGAAAGTTTGGATTAGCTAAAGTATTTTGTGGGACATAACCCATATCTTTTAAACTTAAGTTTTCAAAGTTTATGTTTTTATGACTATTTAGCAAGCCTAGTATGAGTTTTAAAAGTGTAGATTTACCCCCGCCATTTGGCCCTACTATGGCTAAAAAGTCTTTGCTTTCATAGTTTAGGTTGATATTTTTTAAAACCTCATCTTGGTTGTATGAAAAGTTTAAATTTTTAATATTGATTTTTATCATTGTAAAACGCTTGCTATGTTTTTTGCATCTTTTAAAAGCTCATTTTTATAATCATTTGGCAAATGATCAAGTTCTATGATTTTAAGATTATAATTACTTGCCATAGCTTTAATGGTATTGTTATTAGCTCCTTTGGGTATAAAAATAGCTTTGATTTGCTCTTTTTGTATGAGTTTTGCAAGTTTGGCTAAGTCTTTTGGTTTAGGCTCTTTTCCTTCTATTTCTATAGGAATTTGGCTTAGATGATATCTTTTTGCAAAATACCCCCAAGATGGATGATAAACTAAAAAGTGCTTGTTTTTTGCATTTTTAAATAAAGCTTGTATTTGTAAATTTAATGTATCCATTTCTTTTAAGAAATTTTCTAAATTTTGTTCGTAAAATGCTTTATTTTGTGGATATTGTTCTATAAGCGCTAAAGTGATATTTTTAGCATGAGTTTTTGCTAAAAGTGGATCAAGCCATGTGTGAAAGTCGTCTCCATGATGATGGTGTCCTTCATGCGCATGCTCTTGTAAAGGTATAAAATCAATGCCATTTTGAGTAGAGATGATTTTGGTATTTTTGAGATTATCTTTAAGTTTTAAAATCCAAATTTTTTCAAATTCCAAATTCGCAGTGAAGTAAATATCGCTTTTTTCAAGCTTTAAAATACCGCTTGGTTTAAATTCGAAAGTATGCTCATTTGCATTAGGCGGTATAACGATATTTATATCCAAAGTGTCTTTAGCAATTTGCTTTACAAAGTAAGCTTGTGGAGCTATACTAACACTTACCAAGTCTTTGGCGTATATACTTAAAAATGAAATCAAACATAAAAACAATACTCGCATAATTTTCCTTTCTAAAAACAAAAAAATATTATACTATATTAGAAAAAATAAGGAGTGAAGATGAATTTATGGAATAAAAAAGCAAAAAGCTATGCAAGATATAATCCTGATTTAAACGAAATTCAAAAAGCTACTTTTGCAAAACTTGGATCCCTGCAAGGTAAAAGCGTGGTGGATATAGGTTGTGGGAGTGGTGTTTGGACTTTGCATTTAGCACAAAAAGCAAAAAGTGTTTTGGGTGTAGACAGCTCTAGTGCTATGCTTGAAATTTTACAAGAAGATGCAAAAACTCATGCCATATCAAATGTAAAAACTTTAAATTTAGATTTTGAAAACTTTTATAAAAACAATAATACAAAATTTGATTTAGCCTTTTTGAGTATGTCTCCTGCTTTGCAAAATGAAAAGGACTATAAAGCTTTTTTAAGCTTAGCTTCTAAAAAGGTGTATTTAGGCTGGGCAAGTAGGCGTAAAAGTAGCTTTTTAGATCCTATATTTGAGCATTTTAATACGCATTTTAAAGGTTTTTATGAAGAGGACTTGCAAGGTTTTTTAAATGCACAAAATATCTCTTATGAGGTTGAAGTTTTTAATGAAACTAGAGTGGTAAAAAGAGACAAAGAAAGTGCGATAGAAAATGCTTTGTGGCATTTGAGTATGAATGGTGTTAATGCAAACAAACAAGAGCTAGAAAGCTTTGTAAAAGATGAGGTAGAAGAGATTGTAGAAGCTAAGATAAAACTTTTGATTGTTGGTTAAATTTCAAGGTTATTGCACCTTGAAATTTAAAATTTTTTCTGCCATAAATGGCACCACATCGCCGTATTTTTGTGCTACTTGCCATTCTTGTTTTTCTAAAGTGATGATTTTATCTTTTTCAAATTTAAGATTATGGATTTTACAAGCATTATCTGAAATAAATTTTTGTAAATTTGTTTCGTTTGAATGTTTTTCAAAAAGTTCAGCTAACACAGGTAAAATCACAGGCGCACTAAATACACCAGCTGCGCACCCACAGCATTCTTTAGTATGCAAAGGATGAGGTGCGCTATCACTTCCAAACATAGCCTTTTCATAGCCACTAAAAGCAAGCTCACATAAAGCGTCTTTGTCTTCATAGCGTTTTGCAATAGGTTTGCAAAATAAATGCGGATCCATCTTATCACCCACTACATCATCAAGCGTTATCATCAAATGATGTAAAGTGATAGTTGCGTATAAATTTTCATAATCTTTTAACAAATCACATGAAACCTTAGTGGTGATATGCTCCATTACAATTTTTAATTTTGGAAAGTTTTTAGCTAATTTTTCATAGATTTTAGCAAAATTTGCTTCTCTATCCATTACAAAATCATTTGTTTCGCCATGCACAAGCAAAGGTATGTTTAATTCACTCATAGCATTTAGTGTAGGCTTTAACTTTTCTATATCAAAGCTTGAAATTCCATTATCTGAGTTGGTAGTGATACCTGCAGGATAAAGCTTGATAGCAAAAAGCTCATCTTTAGCTTTTTCTAAAAAATTCTCATCATAGTCTTTAAAAAATAAAGTCATTAAAGGTGTAAAATCTTCATTTTTACATGCTTTTAAAATGCGTTCTTTATAAGCTTTGAGTGCAGTTATTTCAGTAAGTGGGGTGATTAAATTTGGCATGATAACCCCTGCTTTAAAGTCTTTTGCGCTAAATGGGGCTACAAGTTCGAGCATACTTTCATCGCGTAAATGTAAATGCATATCCAAAGGGTTTTTAAGTGTCATTTTATCTCCTATTTGAGTTTATATAAGCCGTTTTTGAGTTTTTCAAGTAAAGCTTTTTCTTCTAAAAATTTAAAAGTAGAAATGATGGTAGGTTTGCTGATATTTAACCTTTTAGAAAGTTCTTCTATATTTGCAAAGACAAAACCATCATCATCAGCATGAAGGGCTAAAAATTCTAAAATTTCAAAGCGTTTTTTACCAAAGATTTTCGCACACAGTGTTTTTACTTTATCATCCATTCTCTAACTAAATCAAAAAGAATAAAACTCCAAGTAATTATAGCTAAAACCACGCTAAAAAACACCCCAGCACTCGCACAATCTTTTGCTTTTTTAGCTAAGATGTGAAATTCACTCGTGCAAAGATCCACGCAAGCTTCTATGGCAGAATTTAGTGCTTCTACGATTAAAATTAGCACCAAAACAAACACAAGCACAAAATGCTCTAAAAAACTTACAGGCAAAAATAAGCTTGCAAAAATCAAAGGCATAATAATGGTAAATTCTATCCTAAAAGCCATTTCATCTTGGAGTAAAAATTTAATTCCATTAAAGGCATAGCTTGTATTTTTAAATAAAGAATACTTTGGCTTCATTAAGGATTTTCCTCTAAATTCTTACTAAATATATCATAATTTGCTTCATACTCTTTGCTATTTACACCAAAATATCCCAATAGGCTTGAAAAAAGATTATCTTGAGAAAGTTTATAGTTTTTTTTACTTTGTAGATCCTGGCTTAATTTGCCGTCTTTGCTCCAAAATATCATAGGAATGTGGGTTTGTTCTTTTGGTGCTATAAAATAAGGCATACCATGAAGATAAATTCCATTTTCTCCTAAACTTTCACCATGATCTGATATATATAATAAAGAAGCATTTTTCAAAGGACTTTTTTGTAGTAAATCTATAAGGGTTTTAATAATAAAATCTGTATAAAGTAAAGTATTATCATATGTATTAATCAGTTCTTTTTGGGAGCATTTTTGTAATTCATTTGTATCGCAAGTTGGTATGAATTTCTTAAATTTATCAGGATATCGTTTATAGTAAGTTGGACCGTGTGAGCCTTGTAGATGAACAACTATTATTTTACTTGAAGATGGATTTTGTAATTGTTCTTTTACAAGCTCAATTAAACTTTCATCATAATCTTTTGAAATCAAGTTGTGTTCTATGCGATCGCAATTTCCTTTACAACCCCCTGAATTATTACCAAGCCAAATACTCTTAACTCCAACTCTTTGTAGGATATCTAAGACATTTTCTTCATAAAAACTATTATTAAAAGTAGTTTTTTTATGTCTTGAAAACATACAAGGTAGACTTTTTGCTGTAGCAGTTCCACATGAGCTTACATTGTTAAAGTATACTAAATTTGGCTCATTTTTAGTGTAAAAATTCGTATCGTTGGTTTTATAACCACCTAAAGAGTAATTACTTGCTCTAGCAGTTTCTCCTATAATTAGAACCATAGTTTTATTTAAGTCTTTTTCCATTTTCGCGTCCAAGGCTATATTTTGTAGCTCTTTTTGCGGAATAACTTCTAATTTTATATATTTAATTGCTGAGTAAATTTGATAAAAAGGAGTGTTGTAAACTCTCACTTTATTATAAGTTCTTAAAAAAGGTACTATGCTTTTAGAAAAAATTCCAACCAATCCAAAAGCAACAATCAAAGCAACAATCAAAGTGCTAAATTTTATCATCAAATGTTTTTTAATACTATAGTATTCTATTTTAGTTTTTATGATTAAAAATGTAGGGATTACAAAAGTGAAAAATATATAAATAAAAATATTAAAATTAATCAAGTCAAATACTTCTTTTTGATCGGTTTGTACAGCATTTCTAATCATATCATGATCTATAATTACACCATAATTTGTCATAAAATAACTACTGATAGAACTTACACCTATTAAAAAAATCATTAAAATTTTGCTAAGATAAGGTAAAAATAATAGAGCAAAAATTCCAACTAATAACGCAAAATATATAATTATATATAAGATAATAGAAGTTTCATTATTATGAAGATATAAATTTTCATGAATATAAGAAAATAATTTTAGATTAATACCACTTATATAGATAGCACTTAAAAAAACAAATTGGAGCCAAGATACTTTTAAAAACTTCATAAATTCCTTTCAATATATTAAACTTATAATTATAAACAAAAATAGTTAATCTAATATTTTATAATATTATTTTACTTTAAATATAGATTTAAGGACTAAAATATGAAATTATTATCATGGAATGTAAATGGTCTAAGGGCAATTTGTGATAAAAGCGCACTTGATTGGATTGAAAAAGAAGAAATTGATTTTATAGGTTTTCAAGAAATTAAAGCACACGAGGATAAATTTCCAAAAAGAATTTATGAATATCCTTTTAAACATATGTATTCAAATAGCGCTAAAAGGGCAGGATATTCAGGTGTAATGAGTTTGTGTAATTTTGATTGCGAAACAAAAAAATGTGAATTTTTTGATGATGATGAGGGTAGAGTTTTAGAACATAGCTTTAAAAATATAGTTTTGTTTAATATCTACTTTCCAAATGGTCAAAAAGATGAAGAGCGTTTGAGTTTTAAAATGAAATTTTATAATGATTTTTTAGTGTATTTAGATAAGCTTTTAAAGGAAGGTAAAGAAATCATAATATGTGGAGATGTAAATACTGCTCACCGTGAGATAGATTTAACTCACCCAAAAGCTAATGAAAAAACTTCAGGTTTTTTGCCGATTGAGCGTGCTTGGATAGATGATTTGTTAAAATTAGGTTTTATAGATACTTTTAGACATATAAATGGCGATGTTAAAGAAAAGTATTCATGGTGGAGTTATAGGATGAAAGCAAGAGAAAGAAATGTAGGCTGGAGGATTGATTATTTTTTCATTTCTAATGGCTTGAAAGATAAGCTTAAAAATGCCTTCATAAGAGACGATATTTTTGGTTCAGATCATGCTCCTGTAGGAATAGAAATAGATATTTAAGGTATTTTTTAATGCCTTAAATAATTATTAAGTAAAAATTGTTATAATTTTATCTTTAAACTGCAATTTGGCCCATTCGTCTAGCGGTTAGGACATCGCCCTTTCACGGCGGTAACACGAGTTCGAGTCTCGTATGGGTCACCACTTCTTATTTTATATTCACTTTTTTGATAATCATTGTCATTTTTTACAAAAAGTTACATTATTTTAAATAAATATTTTTTATTTATTTTTTTATTTAAATTAAGTTATTTTTAAATTAATAGCTATTAATTTTCTCAAAATTTTCATTAATTATTTTTTAAATTTACATTGACTTCACAATTGTTTTTTAAAATGTACAAAAAGGAGGACAATATGTATAAACCTAAAAACAAAAACGAGTTAATGAATTTGGTGCACAATGAAAGAATTTCTCTAAAAGATATAGATGTATCTTTGATTGATGATTTTTTAATTGTAAAAATTTTCATCATGAGCTAGAAGAGTGGAATATCCAAAGTCATTGTAATACACATAAAATGTTTGGAAATCGCGGAATTGATAAAATTTATACTATCAAAGGCATAGAGCTTGATTGATCTAATTCACACATTTTTTGTGTGAATTTTTCTTTTTATTTTTTAAGTTTTTCATCAACTTTTTGTACTAAACTTATCTTGTCAAAGTGCTGTTTTTAAACACTTAGAGATTATTTTTTAGGAAAATTTCCATGAGAATAAAATTTATTATAAAAAGAGATAAAAGCCAAGTTGCATTTGATATTTTTAAAATCAAAAATGCTATTTTTAAAGCTAATATAAATTCCACAGATGAAAAATTAAATAATGATTTTTTAGATAAGCTTTGTGATGAAGTTGTGGCTTTACTTGATGAAAAACACATACAAGTAGAACAAATTCAAGATAAAGTTGAAGAAGTTTTAATCAAAAATGCCTTAGTCAATACTGCAAAATCTTATATTTTATACCGACAAAAAAGAACACAAATTCGCAATGGTAGTTATGATTTACTTAGTTTGTATGATGATTTAACTTTTAAAGATTCTAAAGAAGCTGATTTAAAAAGAGAAAATGCAAATATTAATTCAGATAGCGCTATGGGAATGATGTTAAAATATGGCTCAGAAGGCGCAAAATACTATATAGATGAGTGTATTTTGCCAAAACATATCGCAAATGCACATAAAAATGGCGATATACACATACACGATAAAGACTTTTATATGCTAACACAAACTTGCTGTCAAATAGACTTATTAAAGCTTTTTGAAAATGGTTTTAGCACAGGGCATGGAAGCTTGCGAGAGCCAAATGACATCAGATCTTATGCATCGCTAGCATGTATCGCCCTACAAGCTAACCAAAACGAAATGCACGGAGGTCAATCTATACCTAATTTTGACTTTGCCATGGCAAAAGGCGTGGCAAAAACTTTTCAAAAAGAGTATAAAAAAGCCATAAAAGCATTTTTTGAAATAAAATTAGAGCAAAACTTAGATGATCAATGCTTTGAAAATGCTAACTTTCAAGCTTCATGTGAAAAAGCATGCTTAAAAACACTTTTGAAAGCTTTACCAAGCTACCAACAAGACTTCCTAGAAAAAGCTAATGCTTACGCGTATAAAAAAGCACTCGTCGAAACACAAAATGCTACTTATCAAGCCATGGAAGCTTTGGTGCATAATCTTAATACTATGAACTCAAGAGCAGGAGCCCAAGTGCCTTTTAGCACGCTAAATTATGGCACCGATATATCCTTTGAAGGGCAAATGGTAATAGAAAATTTACTCAAAGCCACGATGAAAGGCTTAGGAAATGGCGAAACACCGATTTTCCCTGTGCAAATTTTTAAAGTAAAAGAGGGTGTTAATTATAATGAAAAAGACCCTAACTATAAGCTTTTTAAACTTGCCATAGAATGTGCTTCGAAAAGACTTTTTCCAAATTTTAGCTTTTTAGATGCAAGTTTTAACGCAAAATACTATAAAAAGGGTGATTATAATAGCGAAGTGGCTTATATGGGTTGTAGAACTAGGGTCATGGCAAATGTTTATGATGAGAGCAAAGAAATCACAAGCGGCAGGGGAAATTTAAGCTTTACAAGTATAAATCTTGTGCGTTTAGCCATAGAAGCCAAAGGAAATTTAGAGCTTTTTTACTCATTTTTAAAAGAAAAATTAGAGCTTGTGTATGAGCAATTACTTCATAGATATAAAATTCAAAGTCTAAAAAAGGTTAAAAATTTTCCATTTTTAATGGGCGAGGGAATTTGGATAGATTCAGATTCTTTAAAAGAAAATGATAGCGTAGAAAAAATCATAGCACACGGGACTTTGGCTATAGGCTATATAGGGCTTTGTGAGAGTTTAATAGCTTTGATAGGTTCTCATCATGGACAAAGTCAAGAAGCAAGGGAGCTTGGCTTACAAATCGTGCGTTTTATGCGTGAATTTGTCGATGAAAAAGCACTCAAAGATAAGCTTAATTTTTCGCTCATAGCTACTCCAGCTGAGGGTTTAAGTGGAAGGTTTTTAAAGCTAGACCAAAAAAAATACGGCATTTTAAAAGGCATAACCGATAAAGAATTTTATACTAATTCTTTTCATATTCCTGTAGATTTTCCTATTAGTATATATGAAAAAATTCAAATAGAAGCCCCATATCATGAGTTAAATAATGGCGGGCATATTACTTATGTAGAATTAAACGGCGATGTGAGTAAGAATTTAGAAAGTTTTGAACGCATTATAAAATGTATGAAAGAAAGCAATATAGGTTATGGTTCGATTAATTTTCCACTAGATAGGGATCCAGTGTGTGGTTATAGTGGCGTGATAGATGAGTTTTGTCCAAAGTGTCATAGAAAAGAAGATGATATTAAATTTGAACGCATAAGAAGAATCACAGGCTATTTAGTAGGAATACTTGATCGTTTTAATGACGCTAAAAAAGCTGAAGTTCATGCAAGAATTAAACACGATTTTTCTTAGATTAGCCGGTGTTGTAAAAGAATCCATAGTTGATGGCTATGGTTTGCGTTATGTGATTTTTACTCAAGGTTGCCTTCATCATTGTAAAGGTTGTCATAATCCACAAACGCATGATTTCAACAAAGGATATTTGCAAGATTTAGTAAGTTTATATGATGATATTTGTAAAAATCCTTTGCTCCAAGGTGTTACTTTTAGTGGTGGGGAGCCTTTTATGCAAGCAAAAAATTTAAGCATTTTGGCAAAACACATTAAAGCTTTGGGGCTTGATCTTACTATATATACAGGTTTTACTTATGAAGAGCTATTGCAAGAGCAAGTTATGAAAGAATTGCTTATCTTGGCTGATGTTTTGATAGATGGGAAGTTTATTTTAGAGCAAAAAGACTTATCTTTAAAATTTAAAGGTAGTAAAAACCAACGCATTATCGATGTGGCAAAAAGCCTAGAGCAAGGCAAAGTAATACTTTTTGAAAAATAAAGACTCGTTTAGTCTTTTTTAATTTAACTATGTTAGAATGCTATAAAATTTAAAAAAAGGAGAACAATATGTTTGAATTAAGAAAACTACCTTATGAAGCAGACGCTTTTGGAGACTTTTTAAGTGCAGAAACTTTTGCATTTCATCATGGCAAACACCACCAAACTTATGTAAATAACCTAAACAATCTTATCAAAGATACTGAATTTGCAGGAAAAGATTTAGTTTATATCATACAAAATTCAAATGGTGGAGTTTTTAACAACGCTGCTCAAGTGTATAATCATGACTTTTATTTTGATTGCATTAAGCCAAAAACATGCTGTGGCTGTGGCTGTTCTTTGAGCGCTGAGTTTAAAGCAGCAGTTGAAAAAGACTTTGGTTCTATGGAAAATTTAAAAGAAGAGTTTATCAAAGGTGCTACAGGAGTATTTGGTTCTGGTTGGTTTTGGCTAGTTTATAACACTCAAAATCAAAAATTAGAATTAGTAGCTACAAGCAATGCTGCTACACCTATCACTGAAGGTAAAGTTCCACTTTTAGTAGTTGATGTATGGGAGCATGCTTACTATGTAGATCACCGTAATGCACGCCCTGCGTATTTAGACAAATTCTACACACACATTAACTGGGAATTTGTAGTAAAAGCTTATGAATGGGCTATTAAAGAAGGTATGAATTCAGTA